>JANONL010000083.1:0-4955 GCA_031420815.1 Sphingomonadales bacterium
TTGAAAAGTAACAGATCGGTAAATGTACCCCCGACATCCACACCCAAACGATACGCCATGCAGTTACGCCCTCTCTTAAGCCGCCTTGGGAAAAGCCGGTGCCCTCGACACCAATCCTGGCAGTTTTTTGTTCATCACGCCGCTGAGCCAACCGCTTGTCGCGATCAGCTTTTCCAAATCCATGCCCGTCGAAATGCCAGCGCGTTCGAGCATGTAAACAACATCCTCGCTCGCTACATTGCCGGCCGCGCCGGGGGCAAAAGGGCATCCGCCCAATCCGCCGATTGACGCATCCACAACGCTGGCACCTGCCTCGACCGCCGCCCACACATTGGCGAGGCCGGTACCGCGCGTATTATGAAAATGAACGCGGACGGGAATTGGCGCGATGGCTTCACGAACTTTGGTCACTAGCCGGATAACATGCGCCGGGTTTGCCACACCGATTGTGTCCGCCAGACTGACCTCCACCGGCCAGGCATCGGAAAGCCGTTTGGCGATTTCTACTACACCGGTCTCGTCGACTTCGCCTTCGAACGGACAACCGAAAGAGGCGGCAATCGTTGCCTGCGCCGTCACGTCGAGAGCATTGGCTTTTTTGATGATGCCCTGAGCCATCTGCACCGAACCGTCGCTGGTCTGACCTTGATTGGCCATCGCGAACCGGTCGGTGGAAACCACTACCAGGCCCAGCTGGTCAATCCGCCGCGTAGCAATGGCACGCTCGGCACCGCGCTCGTTCATCACCAGACCGATATAGGTAACGTCGTCGCGTTGCGGCAAGCCTGCGCAAACATCCTCGGCATCGGCCATTTGCGGAACCCGTTTAGGATTGGCAAAGCTCGCGACTTCCAGCCGCCGGACGCCCGCTTCAATGGCTTTTTCAATTAGCAACAGCTTGTCCGCCGTCGCCACCATCCCCGTCTCATTTTGCAGCCCGTCGCGCGGGCCGACCTCAACAAATTCTATGGAAACGGGGCTAGACATGTGACGTTAATGCCATATTTGTATACAAAATCAACCGGGATTAAGCGGCAATATGATCATGCTTGTGATCGGCTCCATGTTTATGCGCTTCGGCATAGGCATGAAAGGCGCGGCGGATGTGGCTGGTCATAACAGCCGATGCCCAATCGGCGTCCCGGTGGGTAAATGCAGCAAGCAATTCCTCATGTTCATGCCATGACCGCTGCAAATTCTCCCGGTCATATTGGAGCGCTGTGCGTAACACCACCGGCTGCTCGATAACCTGCGCCAGCATGACCGAAAGGCGTTCGGATTCAGCCGCTTCCAATATGATCGCGTGAAACAGCCGGTTGTGCTCGATAAAAGTCGGGACATCGGTTCTGTCGCTAGAAATGGATTTGAGAATTGCCTTGTTGTGCGATCTCAATCGCTCCAGTTGATCCCAGCTTACCCGCGTCGCTGCCCTTCTAGCGGCATGCGCCTCCAGCATCGCGCGCAATTGAAACGCGTCCTCAATGTCACCGATCGACCAGTCGGCGACAAAGCTGCGCTGGGTATCGCTGCGCCGGATGAATTGTTCGGCTTCCAACCGGCGGAGCGCATCGCGGACGGGGGTGCGGGATACGCCGCAACTGTCCGCCAGATGTTCTTCGCGGATTTGCGTGCCGGGCGACAGCTCGCCAGACAATATCATGCTGCGGATTTGGCCATAGGCGCGCTCGGAAGCTCTGGACATAAATAAAGTCTCCTCTGGGAACGCACTTGACGAACGCTATTTGTATACAATACACAATAGAAGTTCAACGTCTGGGGAGGCGTAATGGCAATCAGATGGCCAATCGGCAATGCCGACGGGTCGAATATTATCACATCACCGGCGTAACGCGGCAAAGCCGTATGCTGGTTTTCGATGATTAATGTCAGGGAGACATGAAATGCGTATCACCAAAACAGTCCTGCTCGGCTCAATCGCTTTTATCGGCATGAATTCCACCCCCGCCGTCGCGCAGGAAGCCGAGGAAGGTGCCGAAGCAAGCGATGAAATCATCGTAACCGCGCGCCGCCAGAACGAGCGACTGATCGATGTGCCCGCATCGGTTTCGGTCCTGTCCGCAGACACGCTCGCCAAAACCGGCGTCGACAATGCCGAAGGCTTTGCACAGCTTACGCCGGGGGTGACCATCGTCACCGGTACTGCCGAAGCGGGCGACACACAGATCAATATTCGCGGTATCAACGGCGCGCGCGATGCAGAAAGTTCGGTCGCTTTGGTCGTCGACGGCATATTGAAAACCAATTCCGCGCAGCTGAACCAGCCGCAAGGAACCTTGCGCCAGATTGAAATCCTGAAAGGTCCGCAAGGGGCAATCTATGGCCGAAACGCAGCGGCTGGTGCGATTGTTATTTCCACGCTGAAACCGGGGGGTTCCTTACAAGGCGGCGTGAAGGCAAGCTACGCCAACGAAAATACCATGGAAGGCACCGCCTATATTTCCGCGCCGGTTGGCGATGGTGCAGGACTCGTTGTGTCAGGATATTACCGTTCGACCGACGGCTTCTATCGCAACATCTTCCTCGACCGGAAAGCGGTCGATGACCAACGGGTCTGGTCAGTCGATGGACGTTTCGTGGCCCAGCTTGGCGATGCTACTGAAATCGACGTTAAGGCACGTTATGCCGACCTTTCAGGGGCGTCGATCAACTTCAACGCTGCATTTCATCTGCCACTGTTTGCCGCTGTAAACCCGGCCTTTAACGAGGACGTAAACGACCATCCGTTTCGCTATTACGGCAATATAAGGCCGACCAATGACCAGCAATCATTCGATGTTTCCGCCAAAATCGAACATGAATTTGGCTCGACCATTCTCACTGCCTGGGCGCTGTATTCGGATGTGCAGCAAAGCCTGACCGCCGATGGCACATCGGCTGATTTCGCTCGCTACATTTCGCCTGCTTTAGGAGCGCCGGCAAATCCCACAAATCTTGCGGTACAGAATGCCTGTTTTGCCTCAACTGCCGCGCAGACGGGTTTTCCGGTAAACCAGCCGGGTGCCATCGGCGCCATTCCGGTACCGTTTATTTTTGCCCCCGCCAACGGTTCGACCTTTGGCCCTTACTCTCCAACGACGTGCGACGGGACGCAGCTGCAAATCCGCAATCAGAAAGATTTTAGCGGAGAGGTGCGTTTAGCGTCCGACAATGATGGCCCGCTCAGTTGGCAATTGGGCGGCTATTATCTTCATATCGACCGGCTGGTAGGGGTAAGCTTGGGCGCCGATCTTGGCTCCGGCATACTACCAACGCTTTACAACGCGCCCGGAACCACAAACCCGACGTCGCTGCTTTTTGCCGACAAGTTCAAAACCGATGTTTATGCGGTGTTCGGCTCGGCCGATTACAAAATGTCGGACGCTCTTACAGCCGGGCTGGCGCTACGCTACGATGTCGAGGACCGCGCGGTTTCAAGCCGCGTACCCAATGTAAACGACCCAATTACCGGCGGAAAAATCAATCCGGGCCTTCCGATAACGGGCAATATTGCCGACAAGTCAAAGTCGTTTAAACAAATTGAACCAAAGGTGACGCTCAGCTGGCGGCCGACACCCAGCACCAATGTCTACGCCAACTGGGGCATCGGCTTCAAATCGGGCGGTTTCAACAATAGCGGTTCGTCGTCGGTCGTCAACGCCGCCTTCAACAATGGCGTAACACCAGGCACTATCAATGCGGGCGTCACGATCAACGACCAATATCGCAAGGAAGTATCCAGCGCGTTTGAAGCAGGGATCAAGGGCTCGCTGTTCGACAACCGCGTAACGTTCGACCTTGCGGGCTATTATACCAAGATCGATGATATGCAGTTCTTTGAATTTTTTGTCGGCAGTTTTGGCCTGCTGCGCGTGGTCTCCAACATCGACAAGGTCGATGTGAAAGGCGCTGAGCTCAACGTCACCGCCAAAGTGGTTGAGGGCTGGTCGTTATTCGGATCGGTCAACCTGACCGACAGCGAGATCAAAAAGAACGCGTCACGGCCTTATACGGTCGGCAACAAATCCCCTTACACTGCCGACTACACCATCAACCTGGGCAGCCAAATCGATGCCCCGCTTACCGACAACATCGACCTCATTATGCGCGCCGATTACCGCATCACCGGCCCGACGTGGTTTCACAGCGTTCAGGACGAAACGCGCCCCACTATCTTCAGCGGATTGTTGCCGATCTCGGCACTCGCTCTGCCCGGTTTTGTCGGCGACGCCAATTACAGCATTGCAAAACGAAAGGCATTCGGTGTGTTGAACCTGCGTGCCGGGTTTGAAGGTGAAAATTGGAATTTGTCGGTGTTTGCCGACAATATGCTTGATCGTAAATATATCAATGAGGCGATTCCGGCGATTGAATTTGGCGGTTCCTTTATCTCACCGGGCGCGAGGCGCTTGGTTGGCGTGGAGGTCGGATATAGATTTTAGGCTCTTCGTCCAGTCGTAGTAAAGCGCTGGCACCGTGTATTTGCTCATTAATCTAACAACGCCGGCATATGCGCAGTGTCGCTATAGGGACGAATCTCGCTGACCAAACCGTTCCCTATCGACAGAACCGTTACGTAATAATTCTGGTAGACCGCTCCCCGGGGCGGTCCTGCCGGATGCTTCATATTCGACGGCGATATTTCCATGATCTCCCAGCATTCGGATTAGCGCAACTGTGAACCTGTAGGCGTCGAATTTACCGAACAAGTCGTCGACGATCCGCTTTAGCGCCTCACGCGCCGGCCAGAGCCTGCCGCGCCGCAGTTGCGCTGCGGCATGCCCAGAGCGCTCCCATAAATGACTGTGCGATAGCGCAGTCCTGAGTAACAATTTCATACTTTCCCGTAGCGCTGTTTTCAGGATTTTGCCACCGACATTGCGTGGCAGTTCGGTCAGGAAGGTTATCTCACGCGGCATCTTGAAGGCCGCCAAATTATCCCGGCAGAGCGACAGCAC
>JANONL010000084.1:0-1990 GCA_031420815.1 Sphingomonadales bacterium
ATCAGAATTTCACGGTTAACTGGATAATTAACGGTGTCTCATCGTCAATCGTCGGCGGTGCCCAAATGCCAGCGATCAGCAATCTGATAACAGACGGTGTTGCTGCAAGAAATCTGGTTATCGGCAGCATCTTCACCGGTCGCACGGCAGACATTTCGGTAAACAACCGGGTTGTAGTCACCCGTTTTGCGTTTCCGGTGCCGATCAGGGATTTTTCGGTCCAGGTTAATGATATCGATTTTACCGACAACCAGTTTCGCGACTGGTTGCAAGTCAACGGCATAAATGGTGCCGCCAATTATAATCCCGGTTTGGCGACACCGCACGGCACTAACAATACCGTGCCCGGGCCACACGCCGCAGCAACTTCGTCACAACTGGTCGGCGCAACGACAACTCCGTTGAGTTTGACGATACGGCAAAGCGGCGGCACCGGTGCCAGTGGCAATAACGCAAATACCGGCACCATTTCCGCCACGTTCCTGCAGCCGGTTACGGTTCTGGAAATCAGGTACGGCAACTATCCGCTTATCGGTACAGAGACGGTCACTAATCAACAGGCAATCGGCATCCAGTCGCTCAGTTATTGCCCGGTACCCAATCTTATGGTCGCCAAATCGTCTTCAGTATTTTCCGACGGAGTAAGCGGGTCCAATCCGAAGGCTATACCGGGTGCTGATGTCATCTATTCGCTGACGGTGACAAACGACAACAGCAGTCCAGTAGATTTGAACCAGACGATCTTGGCTGACTTGCTTCCTCCGGGCGTGACATTTTATAACGGCGACATCGACAATGCGGGGCCGTTGACCACCAACTATGAATTTTTGCCGGGGAGCAGTGGCCTGACATTGGCTGCAGCAAATATCACTTACTCCAACAATAATGGCGCTGCTTACACATACACGCCGGCTGCGGGGTATGATGCTGCGGTCGATGGCGTTAGATTCAATCCGCAAGGGAGCATGGCGGCAAATTCAAGCTTTACCATCCGTCTGCGGACCAGAGTCGACTAGGCCCAGCCGCCCTGCGTCGCCATCCAGATCGACACCGCTGCCACTGCCGCTGTATCGGCGCGCAATATGCGTGGGCCTAACGAGACGGCCACCGCGTCCGGATGCGCGCGGATTGTGGCGTTCTCCTGATTTGTGAAGCCGCCTTCGGGACCAACGAGAATTGCCGCTGGCCCGGCTTTGATGGCGTCGCCAAAAGGCGCGCCACCGCGTTCATCGCAGAAATAAAGGGTGCGACCACCCGGCCAATCCTTCAACATTGCGTCGAGTTTTACGAGTGGCGCGATTTCTGGAAGCGCGGTGCGTTCGCATTGTTCAGCGGCTTCGACCATCTGCGCGCGCAGCCGGTCTTCCTTTACCTTGTCGATAACGCAGCGCGCGGTCAGCAGCGGGATGAAACGCGCCACCCCGAGTTCGCAGGTCTTTTCGGCAATCCAGCCAAAACGGTCCTTCTTGATAAGCGCTTGGGCGAGCCAAAGGTCAGGAACAGCCTCGCGCTCGCGCAGTCGGGCCTCCACGCTCAGCACGAGATCGCGCTTGCCTGCTGCGTTGACGGTCGCCAGATACTCGCCGCTGCGGTCATCGAACAATTTTACTAGCGCGCCGGTTTTCAGCCGCATCACGCCCAGCAGATAATGCGCCGCGCTACCATCGACATGCACTTCGTCGCCGTCCGACAACAGTCGGTCCACGAACAGCCGCGGCGTTGATTTCGGGGGCCCAATCCGATTTAAGGGGGTGGGGGTTGCAGGCATGTCCCTCCAATATCGTTCATGCTGAGCTTGTCTAACCCCTTCTTGCTTTTTGTTGAAAGAAGTTGAAAGGGATGCGTTCCAACAGGCTCATCGCGAACGGGGTTTTTTGACCAAAATTCAAACAGTCGCTGACACCCAGCATTCAGGCTTGGTCGGTATGCTCCCGCTAAGATTGCGCGGCTTTGCATTGCTTGCCCGGTTTGACCGGCCGATCGGTTGGTG
>JANONL010000085.1:0-2819 GCA_031420815.1 Sphingomonadales bacterium
AAAATATATCAACGTCAAAGTGTGAGTAACATAAGCACTTCGGCAATGTGAACTGGCGAGACTAACTCACCCCAGCGCCTGCAACGCCTTCATCACCGCTAGCGACTGTTCACCACCCGACTGCGGCACTATTTCGCCTGCACGGTCGATGATTTTATCCCAAGCCGCAGCAAAGCCTTCGACATTGCGGTCGTCTTGGTGGAGCGCAACGCCAGGCGTCATGGTGACATAGGCTGCATGATAACCGCCGCCGCCTGCACCGATGATCATGTTGGTGGGTGCGTCTTCGCTGACCAGATACAGCGCAGCAGGAACAACATTTTCCGGCGTGAACTGATCGAACAGGCCTTCGGGGAAGATATCGGCGGTCATGCGGGTGCCTGCGACCGGCGCAATCGAATTGACGCGGATGTTGTATTTCGCACCTTCGAGATGCAGCGTTTTGGTAAGGCCAGCAAGGCCAAGCTTAGCCGCGCCGTAATTGGCCTGGCCGAAATTGCCATACAGGCCGGTCGACGATGTCGTCATCAATATACGGCCATAGGCCTGTTCGCGCATCATGTCCCAGACAGCTTTGGTGCAATTGGCCGAACCCGACACATGAACCTTCAGCACCAGATCGAAATCGGCAGGTTCCATTTTGGCAAAGCTTTTGTCACGCAATATGCCCGCGTTGTTGATGAGGATATTGACCCCGCCCCATGCTTCCTTGGCCTTGGCAACCATTTCGACCATCTGATCATATTCGGTAACGCTGCCGCCATTCGACATGGCGGTGCCACCAGCCGCCTTTATTTCCTCGACGACTTGCAGCGCGGAGTCGCTGTGACCGGTGCCGTCGCGCGCGCCACCCAAATCATTGACTACGACCTTCGCGCCGCGCTTGGCGAGCTCGAGCGCATATGCCCGGCCCAAACCACCGCCCGCACCGGTCACAATGGCGACTTTGTCTTTAAAGCTGATGGTCACGCGTTATCTCCTGAAGTATCGGTTCATTGCGACCATGGCCGCATTTCGCCGAAGCCATTGGCACGGCGACCAAGTTGACGCAAGCGTAAAGCAGATGTGTTGTGGAATGTCACAAAACAGAAATTTTTGAGTCATTGTTAGGTCACATAATTGTTGTCTAGGCGTCATTGTTATTATCGCATTAGGGGGTTTCAAATGGTTCCGACACGCTGGCTGGCAAGCACGGCATTGATTACTGCGGCGCTGATAGCGACCCCGGCGCAGGCACAGGCAAAGGATGAAAATTCTGAGGTTGATGCTCTGCGTGCCGAAGTCGCAGTTTTGAAGGAGCAACTAGCAGCCATCGCCGTCAAAATAGCGGCTGTAGAGAAAAAAGCCGTTCCAGAAGTGAAGTGGAAGGGTGCCCCCGAAACCAGCGGCGAGGGCGGTTGGAGTTTCAAACCGCGCGGACGTATCCACTACGATGTCGGCTCGGTTAGTTCACCGGGTGCGCTTGAAAGCCGCAACCTTGGTTTTGCCACTCGTATTCGCCGCGTTCGCATGGGTGTGGAGGGCACCATGCCGGGCAATTTAGGCTACAAGGTGGAAGCTGATTTTGCGAACAGCAATGTCGCTTTTGGCGACGTCTGGTTGACATATAATCCTGCCAATGCACCAATCACCTTGCGTATAGGCAATTTCGAATCACTTAATAGCATGGAGCAGATTTCAAGCTCCAACAGCGTCACCTTCATTGAACGTAACGCATTTAACGACGCTTTCATCAATGCGCGCCGTTTGGGTGCTGCGGTGGCCTGGCACAACAAAGCCAGCGACCTGTTTGTGGAGGCCGGACTATTCTCAGGCCACGCGATCGACAACTCACTCGACAACGATGGCTGGATCGGCGCTGCCCGAGCCTATTATACGCCTAAATTGGGAGACACTCAGTTGCATCTCGGGTTCAACTACCAATATCGGGATTTTTCATCGAATAACGCGGGCGTTGCCTCTGCATCGCTGCTTGCACCTTCGACAAACCAGTTGGCCCGGTATCGCGCCCGCCCCAACAGCCAGTTGACCGATATCCGTTTCATCGACACGGGGAGCTTCGCTGCCAAAAGTGATCAGATCATCGGGTTAGAAGCTGCCGCAATCTTCAAGCAATTTTATGTTAATGGCGAAGCGCAATGGCTGAAGACGAATGCCTATGATGCGGGTAACATTACGTCCGGGTTGGACGTTTTTGCCGGCGGCAATTTGGCGGTTGTCCCGACGAATAATCCTGGCTTTTTTGGTGCCTATGCTGAAATTGGTACTTTCCTGACAGGCGAAACCCGCAGCTACAACAACAAGCTGGGTGTCTGGAGCCGGCCCAAGGTTAAGAACCCGATCAACAAGGGTGGCATGGGCGCGTTCCAACTTGCGGCGCGATTGGACTATCTCGACCTTGACGACGAAGCATTAAAAAACGGGCCGACCAACAATTTCACCAATGGAACGACAAATCTTGCCGCTTTGAACAGCCGTTTGGGCCGCGGAGGTACCCAGACAGGATACCTTATCGGCCTTAACTGGTATCCAATCGATTATGTCCGCTTCATGCTGAATTATGGCCGCGTCGATGTGGAAGGTGGTCCGTTAGCAGCAACGGTCGATCCATTATCGACCACACCAGTTGATCAGCGTAAATATTCGGTCGATGTATTAGCCGCACGTATGCAGGTCGAATTTTAAACCGCATCCTGATCGAGCGAGTAACCAGCCGAGCGCACCGTCCGGATGATGTCGCTGCCAAAGTCTTCATTGAGGGCTTTGCGCAGGCGGCGGATGTGGACATCAACCGTGCGGATTTCGATATCGCTGTCATG
>JANONL010000086.1:0-5618 GCA_031420815.1 Sphingomonadales bacterium
CACAAAGCGGTTTCGGCACACAACTTTCCGATATCAGCATCGAAGATCAGTTGGGCGGTAAAATCGAGCGCAACTGGAAAGCAAACGGGTTGGAGGTTATGCTGTCGATCGACGCTGCACGATTGCGGTCAGATGTCTGAACGGTACGCTGTTGACTATAATAAGGTGACACCGTGTGGTGTTGCCGTCGCATGACCTTCGCGGTGACTCACCAAAAATTCAAGTACGGTCCCAATTTCATTGTCATTGAACGGCTTGGACATCACACCCACTGCGCCGCTATCGACATTGTTTAGCTGGCGCGGGTTTGCCGTCACGAACAGCACCGATGCGCCAAATTTTCGCGCCAATGCTGTTCCGATGCCGGGCCCGGTAGCACCATCGCGCAAGTTGACATCGACCAGCGCAATGTCGGGATGCTGTTCGGCCATTGCAAAAGCAGTTTTGGCATCGGGGGCGATACCAACGGTCTCGAATCCCAGCCGTTTCAGCATCTGCTTAAGATGAAGAGCGACGATAAATTCGTCTTCGACAATGAGTACTTTAGTCTGCATTATTACCACCAGTTGAACCTAATGTTGCGAGGAAAACCGCAAAAATCAGCTTTGGTTCCGCTGCAAGTTGTAACGATGTTGGCCGGTGCCATAAATGCAACAGCCGTTTTCTCGGCGAAACCTAGCGCTTTCGATTTCGATATTATTCCCTTATTGCGGCAACATGTCTGAAAGTATCCCTATCCTGCTTTCCGCCTTGGTGATGACGCTGATCGTCGGCGTGCGCTATCTTATCACCAGCGGGGCTTTTGCATGGGCCACCAGGTTCAGGCATCCCGGACTCTATTACGGCCTCGGCCTGCAAATGCGCCGCGAAATCGGCTGGAGCCTCGCGTCTGCCGCGATTTACGGCATTCCGGCAGGGATCGTCGCATGGGGCTGGGACAATCTTGGCTGGACGCGCATCTACGGCGACGTCACTGATTATCCGCTATGGTACCTGCCGCTGTCGGTGCTTCTCTATCTGTTTGCGCACGACACCTGGTTCTATTGGACCCACCGCCTGATGCACCGGCCGTTGTGGTTCAAGCTAGCCCATGCCGTCCACCACCAAAGCCGACCGCCGACCGCATGGGCCGCGATGTCGTTCCACCCGTGGGAAGCACTGACCGGCGCGATTATCATACCCGCGTTGGTTTTCCTCATACCCGTTCACATCGCCGCATTGGGGCTTGTGCTAGGCGTGATGACGATTATGGGAATTACGAACCATATGGGGTGGGAGCTGTTCCCGAGATTCATGGTTAACGGCAAATTAGGAAATTGGCTGATAACAGCGACGCATCACCAGAAACATCACGACGCGTATCGGGGGAATTATGGGCTTTACTTCAGATTTTGGGACCGGCTTTGCGGCACTGACCTTGGCCTTGGCACTTTCGCTCACCACCACAGTGGCGGCGACAAGCGATAGCGCCGAGCTGGACCTATCGGTGTCAGGACTGCGCAACGCAAAGGGGCATGTGATGGTCTGCGTAACGGCCGATCCCAAAGCGTTCCCCGATTGTCGTAAGGATGCCAATGCCCACAAGCGGGTTGTTGCTGCGAGCAACGCCAAAAACATCCATTTTTCGGGCGTCGCACCCGGGACGTATGCCATCAGTCTTATCCACGACGAAAACAGCAACGGCAAGCTCGATACGGCCGTTATAATCCCGAACGAAGGTTTCGGCTTCTCCCGCAATCCGACTGTCACCTTCGGGCCTCCGAAATTCAAAAGCGCGGCGTTTGTTGTTGGCGACGCCGACGCCAGCCAGTCGGTGAAGATGAAATATATGCTGTGAGTGGCGCGGTATGACGTTTTGCTGCGATGCTGACGGAACTAAACCAGCAAATCCGGTGTTTGCACGGGTGTAACATCGGGAAAAACTTTTATGAAATTGGTACATTCGGTTGTGGCTTTTGCCGCCATATCCATAATGTTAGGCGCCGCACCGGTTGCGGCCCAGGCCCCCGAAGCCGAAAGTGCCAAGGCCGATGCACCCGATCGCGGTGTGTTTGCAGGCGATTGGCTGACGCTGGGTATCGGCGTCGGTTACGGGCCAAGGTATGAGGGGTCTGACGATTACACCGTCTTTCCCGCACCACTTGCCCAAGGGTCGGTGGGCGGTTTGGAATTCGGCGCACGTGGCCCCGGACTTTATGTCGATTTGATCGCGGATGGTAATAGTGAGAGTAACGTAAAATTCCTGGCTGGGCCGCTGTTTCGGGTACGTCTCGACCGGAACAGCAAAATCAAGGATCCCGTAGTGCGGTCTTTAGGCAAGGAAGATGTTGCGATCGAAGTAGGCGCGACCGCTGGCATATCCTTTTCCAAGGTGCTCAACCCCTATGATACGCTGACGATATCCGGCGATATCCAATGGGACGTCGCCAAGGCGCATCGGGGAAGGTTGATTACGCCTGCGGTGAGTTATTCCACGCCGTTGTCGAAGGCGATTTTCACCAATCTCAGCCTGTCTGCGGTCCATGTCGATGACAATTACGCCGATACCTATTTCAGCATCGACGCACTCGGCAGTGCTGCGAGCGGATTGCCCGTGTTCGATGCCGACGGGGGCTGGAAAAGCTATGGCGCAACTTTGCTCGGCGGCGTTGACCTGTCGGGCGATGCCCGCGATGGCGGTTGGGGAACATTTGCGTTGGTCAGCTATTCGCGTTTGACCGGCGATGCCAAACGGTCGCCGGTCACGTCCATTCGCGGTGATGCCGACCAGTGGTTCTTCGCAGCAGGCGTCAGCTATACGTTTTAGATTAGCCAATTAACCAATTGGCAAGGCGAGTCCCGTTATTTTGCGCTTGTAGAGCAAGAGGCGCATGAACATGTTCCAGTCACGACAACTCGATTTTCAGGTTGATGCAAGCGTTGAGACGAGCCTTGCCGAGATATTGAGCGCGTTCAGTTACGCGCTCGACCTGACCGAAGGCCAGCCCGCTGGGCATAGCATTCGCGCCTGCTGGATCGGAACGAAACTGGCGCAGGCCATTGGTTTGGAGGAAGCGGCGCTGCGCGACGTCTATTATGCCGTGCTGCTGAAGGATCTGGGGTGCAGCGTCAACGCCGCACGCGTCGCCGAAATGTTTGTCGGCAATGATCGTCAGCTTAAACGCGACTTCAAGCTGATCGGCCCCGACCCTGAAGATTTCGGCACATTCATTATGACCAAAGTCGGTGTCGAAGCCAACGCCGCGACGCGCGATTCTGCGGTGGCTTGCCTGCAGGCAAATGCGGGCGAGATCATGACCGATATCATGGACCGGCGGTGCACGCGCGGTGCAGACATCGCGCGGCAATTGCGCTTTTCCGATGATGTCGCGCAGGCAATCGCCCATCTCGACGAACATTGGGATGGGTCGGGCTTGCCGCTCGGCATAGCAGGCGAAGCGATTCATATCGGCGGGCGCATTGCGTTGCTTGCGCAGGTAGTTGACGTATTTTTCGTTGCTAGCGGCCCAGACGCGGCGATGGCCGAAGTGATGCGACGCGCCGGCAGTTGGCTCGACCCGAAACTGGCAGAGACCTTCCTGCGGCTGGCCAGTTCGCCGATATTCTGGACCGCTTTGGAATCGGACAGCATGGCGCAAGACCTGTTCGCGCTCGAACCGGCAACCCAGCGTGTTGACGTGGACGAAGATTATCTCGACGATATCGCCCAAGCATTTGGCCAGGTCATCGATGCGAAAAGCAGCTTTACCAGCGGCCATAGCGAACGCGTTGGTTTCTACGCCGACGCTATCGCCGCGTCCCTCGAATTCAACGATGCCGACCGCCGCCGCTTGCGCCGCGCCGCTATTCTGCATGATGTCGGAAAACTTGGCGTCAGCAGCGCGATTCTTGAAAAACCGGGGCCGCTCGACGCCGATGAATGGCGCGAAATGCAAGGCCATGCAGACCATACCACGCATATCCTGAGCCAGATCGGCGTGATGCACGACATGGCGCTGATTGCCGGATCGCACCATGAACGGCTCGACGGCAAGGGCTATCCGCTCGGGCTCGATGCGCGCACCATTTCATTAGAATCGCGGATTATCACGGTCGCGGATATCTTCGACGCGCTGACCGCCGACCGACCCTATCGCGCTGCAATGCCGGTCGAAAAAGCGCTGCATATCATGGCAGGAGAAGTCGGTTCGGCTATCGATCCGCAGTGTTTCTATGCGCTGCAAATCGCGCTGGATAAGGGCGTTCCGGAAAAAGCGCTGCCGCAATTGTCGCAGCACTTTCACTAAGCGGGCGGTGATCCTTCGGGATCGACATCATAAAAGCTGACCTGCATCTGCATTTCGCCCAACGGCTCAACATGGTGCAGTTGCTGGGGCTGGATTATGATGAAATCACCCGCCGAGAGAATGCTACCTTCGCCGGTTTCCTCCACAACGTAGCGGACAGTTCCGGCGAAGACCGTAAGCCTTCCCCACACCCCCGCTTTCGTGCAGTGCGCCTGGCGCAGCCCGCCGGGCAAAGTCACGGCATCGAACACCGGTGTCGAGCGGTACGCTTGGGGGATTTGGGTCACGGCGTGACCGCTGCGTAAATTGCAGTAACGACGCATCCAAAAAAGGCCACCAATACCGGTACAGTCAGAATTTGCGCAATTGCGGCGTTGTATCCCAACAGCCCGGTGTAGGTGTCGATGTCATCATGATTGGCGGCTACAGGCGCTTGTTGGCCGACCATATTCAGGGCGGCGGCAGTGCCGAAATACATGACGGTATAGCCCATGCTGATTACTATCATGAAAAGCGCGCCCCTGTCGCTGCCGGTGACTGCCAACAGTGCGCCGAAGAAGACGGCGTAGGAGATATACATCGTGTACCAAACCGAAATCGGTAGTTCGAATGTGCTCGATTCTCCTGTGCGGTGTGCCGCAATGACAACGCGTTCGCGCGGCATTTGATCATATTCGACCGCGCCGGTTTCCGCAGCGACCATAATCGGGCTCATCAACATGTGACTTGTCCTTTTGTCAGAGCGGCTAAACCGCCATTGTGCAGCGTGATGCCCGTTTGCAGGCTGGTTGCGATGCGCCGCGCGCGGTCACGAAACAGGTTGGCGGCCCCATCGTCCATGACGACATCTGCGACCGCCGCGTCCCACAGTGTGAGCCATGCTGCGAAATGGGCGGGCGTCAGGTTGGGGATAGCGATATGCTTCAGCATCGGATTGCCGCTAAACCGGCCGGACTCAATTGCGATCGACGCCCAGAAATCCTTCATCCGCGCCAGATGTGGTGTCCAGTTGGTGACGCGCTGCTCGAAGATCGGTCCGAGTACCTCATGCGCGCGGATACCTGCGTAAAAATGCTCGACCAGCCGTGAAATCAGGGCGTCATCGATGCCCATTGCGTCGGCTTCGCAGGCTTTTCGCGCTCTGGCTTCTTCTACGTAATTCAGCGCCGTCATTGGCTCGACTCCGATAAGATGTATTTAACATACCTTTTATATCCGCGTTGCAGATAAATGCAATATATAATATACATCTTTTATGAGATTGACCGTCCAAACAGATTTCGCACTGCGCACATTGATGTTTCTGGCCGCCACCGATGGGCATCAAACCAT
>JANONL010000087.1:0-8172 GCA_031420815.1 Sphingomonadales bacterium
GGCAGCACAGTGCCGGTCAGCGCAACCCTGGACGGCAAGGGTGACTGGAAGCGGTGGACGGGCTTTTTCAAAGCGCAGAGCGGCGACAAAACAGTTGCCGATGTGGCGCTGACGGCACTGGACGGGCGGTTTACCGCAAAAGGCAGCGTGCAACCGGCGCTCGTGCTGCCCAAAGGGATCGTCCGCGACGCGTTTGCGCCGAGCACCGCGATTGATCTCGCCGCGACCTTTGCCGACCGCCGCGCTAACATTGAAGGCAGCATCGCGTCCGCAGCCATGACAGTGACCGCCGACGGCGTTATCGATATGGCCGAAGGCGGCTTCGACGATCTGGCGCTCGACATCCGGCTACTGCGACCATCGTTGCTCGCAACCAATGTCAGCGGGCAGAATGTCGCGGGCAAAATGCTTGTGAACGGCAGTTTTGCCGAACCCGTCATCGCTTACACGGTCACTGCCAACCGCATTGCGTTCGACAAAACGACGCTTGAAGGCTTTTCGGCCAGCGGCGAAGTTACAGGCAAATCCGACCGGGTCATCATCCCGGTCAGCGGCCGCGCGCGGCGGCTAACCGGTCTGGATGTTGTGGCCGGTGGGCCGATCAACAATGTGCGGATGAACGGCGATCTGGCCTATGCCAACGGACGGATATTGTCGGATAACATTAAAATCCGTGCCGACCGGATCGACGCGACGGCAATCATTCTGGCCGATTTGAACAAGGGTGTTTACACCAGCGCGCTGAAAGGCCGGGTAAACGGCTACCGCGTCGAAACGGTCGGGTTGTTCAACGTCGATGCCGATGTCGATCTGGAGACGCAGGGTCGCACGGGATTTGCGCTGGTGGGCAAGATCCGTGCGCGCTCGACCAGATTGTTCAGTCCCGGTGTGCAGAAGTTTCTCGGCGGACAGATGTTTGTCAATGCGGGCATCCGTTACGGCACCAACGGGCTGTTGACGATAACGCGGGCGACCGTCGTTGCACCGCAGTTCCGCCTGAACACCGGCGGCGGAACCTACCGCGTCGACAGCGAAATCGTGCGCTTTACCGGCAGCGGTTTTTCCAACCAGTACGGCCCGGTCGGGGTAACGGTTACCGGCACTTTCGACAGGCCAGTGGCTCGGGTAACGGCGTCGAAACCCGGCTTTGGCGTCGGGCTGGGCAATGTCGTCGCGGTAGTGACGCGCAGTCGCGCAGGATATGCAATCACTGCGACCGGCGACACCAGCTACGGCCCGGTCAGCGGCGACTTTGACGTGCTATCGGGTAACGGACCGCTGACCATAGATGTCAAACGCGGCGACTTTGCCGGGATCGGCGTCTCGGGTCGGCTACGGCAAGCCGCCGCTGGTCCTTTTGTTGGCACTCTGGTTGGTGCAGGCTCTGGCTTCGACGGTTCCATCGCCTTGTCGTCGCAAGGCAGATACCAGCGGCTGGTGGTCGATGCGACTGCGACAAATGCCCAACTGTCGGGTGTACAAAGCCTGTCGGTCGGTCGTGCAATCATCGATGCGGATATCGTGTTATTTGATCGGCCACAAATCGTCGCCGATGTGCAGGTCGAAAATGCGGTGATGGACAGCGTGTCGATAGCTGCCGCGCGCGCCAAGATCGATTATCGTGGCGGCACCGGCACTGCGCAGATATTGGCCGAAGGGCGCAGCGGCGTGCCGTTCCGCGTTGCGGCGAACGCAGATCTGACCCCCGAATTATGGCGCGTTGTCGCCAAAGGCCGCGCCAACAGTATAGATTTCGCCACCGTTTCACCGATGCGGATCATTCCGCGACGCAACGAGTATGAGATATTGCCCGCAACCATCCGTGTGGCTGACGGCACTGTGCAACTGGCTGGTCGCTACGGCAACGGTCTGGAACTGCAATCACGGTTGAACAATGTCGATATCGCGGTAATCAATCCGCTCTTTCCGGAACTGGGGCTTAGAGGCCGCGCAACCGGCAGCATCGACTGGGCGCAAGCATCGCCCGCCGCATTCCCGCGCGCCGATGCAAGACTGGAAATTACCCGGTTCACCCGCACCAATTTGGGCTCGGCTTCGCAGCCGGTGGATATCAGTCTGGTCGGGCGTCTTTTGCCCGAGGGCGGCAATGCCCGCGCCATATTCCGGCGCAGGGGCGCTGCCGTCGGGCGGTTGCAGGTTGACCTCACGCCGTTGCCGCCGGGAACCGCCGACTGGCAGACACGGTTGCTCGCGGCTCCGCTCTCAGGCGGCATCCGCTATAACGGTCCCGCCGACACGCTGTTTTCGCTCGCGGCGCTCGCCGACCAAAGCCTGTCGGGCAATATCGGCGTGGCTGCGGATTTTTCGGGCAGGGTACAATCGCCGCAATTAACCGGCGTCGTTCGTGCGAATGACCTCGTCTATGAAAACGACATCTATGGTACGCGGCTGACGCAGATGCGCGTCCGCGGTATCTTCACCAATGATGAGCTGGAAGTAACCGAACTCACCGCGAAGGCTGGCAAGGGTACGGTCAGCGGCAAAGGCTTTGTCAGCCTTAGTTCGGCCAAAGGCTTTCCCGTCCAACTCAACCTCGACCTGAATAACGCGCGGGTGGCACGCAGCGATTTGATCGCAGCCGAGGCGACGGGAGCAATCAGCGTCACCAACACGCTTGCAGGCGGTGCGCTGGTCAGCGGTACGTTGCAGCTGCCCGAAACGCGGTACAAAATTGTCCGGCAGGGCGCTGCGCAAGTGGCAACGCTTACCGGTGTGCGCCGTAAAGCGCCATCGGCCCGCGCGCGTCTGTCTGGAAATGCCGACGCGATTACCAGCCTGCCGAGTAATTGGCGGCTCGATATCAAACTGGTCGCCGATGACCAGCTTTACGTCAGCGGTATGGGGCTGGAATCCGAATGGCGCGCCAACCTGCGCGTTACCGGCACCAGCGATGCGCCCAATATTGCCGGCGACATGCAGTTGATCCGCGGCACATTGGGCTTTGCCGGACGTTCGTTCGAACTCGAAAGCGGACGGCTGTCGTTCAATGGCAGTGCCGCCGCCAACGCCACGATACGTGTGACGGCGGCAAGCGAAGTCGATGGCACCACCGTCCGCGTTAACATTCGCGGTACCGGTAACAACCCCGACATCACGTTCAGTTCGACCCCCGCTTTGCCACAAGACGAGATCATGGCGAGGATATTGTTCGGCAATTCAATCGGCGAGCTGACAGCGATCCAAGCCGTGCAACTCGCCGGTTCGCTGAACGCCCTGCGCGGCGGCAGCGGCGGACTCAATCCGCTTGGCGTGCTACAATCGGCAACCGGGCTCGACCGCCTGCGGATATTGGGTGCCGATGAGAAAACCGGGCGCGGCACGGCGGTTGCTTTTGGCCAATATATCACCAACGACGTTTATGTGGAGATCGTCACCGACGCGCGCGGCTATACGGCGAGCCAGATCGAAATCAGCCTGACCCCCGCATTATCGGTGTTGAGCCAGATCAGTTCGCAAGGCACATCGAACGTCAATGTCAGATATAAGAAGGATTATTGATGCGGTACTTGGCGTTATTGCTGATGCTTGTGGCTTGCGGCGAAAAGGATTTCGACGAGCAATATGCCGAGACCGAAAAGCAGTTAAAGGCCGACGCGGCGCGGCTCGACCGCGAAATGGCGGCGGAGGCGAAGAAGGAACCCGGCGAAACCGCAACGCGCAAATAGTTTCGGGGAACTTTGGTGTAACCGGTGCGTTCCGCCTTCATGACAAATCACAAATATAACAAGGACATTTTCGGCGCCTTGGTCGTCGATCATGACAAGCACCGCGAGTTGCTCGATGCTTTGGAAAAGACGTCAGGCGACACACCCGAGCGGACGGAATTGTTTGAAGAGCTGACCTACGAGCTGAAGGGCCACGCTCTGGCCGAGGAACAGGCTTTATGGTCGACAGTATTGCGCAAACCCGAAATCACCGAAGACGGTCGCCATGCGGTCGCCGAGCATAAGGAGATCGACGATATGCTCAACGATCTGGCCGCTACCGATATGGCGACCGGCGGCTGGCTCACCAAATTCAAGTCGCTCAAGCACGAATATCTCCACCACATCGAAGAAGAAGAGGAAGAGCTGTTCCCCGACGTCGAAAAGCATCTGGATAAGGCCGATCAGGAATATATGGCGGGCGTGTTCAAGCGGCGAAAGAAGGTGGAAAAAGAGAACGCCGAACTGACGCCGGAGAAGATGAAAAAGGACTAAGTTCGGCGGTCACCATGTTTAATGCGCGCTATCGAACCCGCAGCCCTTCCCTTTCATGCTTAACAGCCCTAACACGCCCGATATGTGGCATCTCCATCAATATCCGCTTTGTCCCTTTTCGCGCAAAGTTCGTTTGTTGCTCGGGGAAAAAGGCATCGCTTACAGCCTCGTTCGGGAAAACCCGTGGGAGCAGCGCGACGACTTTCTGCATATGAACCCGGCCGGACGGACGCCGGTGATGCGCGACTCTGAACGCAACATCACTTTGTCGGACTCGGTAGCAATCTGCGAATATGTCGATGAGACCGTTTCGACCAACCCGATGATCAGCGGCACGGCGGCGTATCGCGCCGAAATCCGGCGGCTGGTCGCTTGGTTTGACGAGCAATTTTATGGTGATGTCACCCAGCCTTTGCTGCACGAACGTATGAAGAAGCGACTGATCGACAGGCAGCCGCCCGACAGCAAGGTGCTGCGTGAGGCTATGAAGCTTGCCAATGGCCACCTCGATTATGTCGATTACCTGATCGACCACCGCGCATGGATGGCAGGTTCGACGATGAGCATGGGGGATTTGGCGGCCGCAGCGCAGATTTCGGTCGCCGACTATCTGGGCGGTATCGACTGGACCGGGCATGAACAGACCAAGGCATGGTATGCGATGTTCAAATCACGCCCGAGTTTTCGGCCTCTACTGTCTGAGCGCATGGAGGTTATTACTCCGCCCAAACATTATGAGCAGGTCGATTTTTAGAACCACGTAATCGGTGTGTGTGTGTCGAGCGAAGTCGAGACACCCAGCGGGCGCGTCACCTCGTGGCATCGCGATTTCGCTTGATGCAAACGGGGATAATCGATGCCTCAATCAGCACATCATCGCCATCCTCCAACACAGGGAATTTGTTGATGGGTCAAAGCGTTTTGAGCCGTCGGCTATTTCCCGGACTGTCAGCGTCAATGATCCGGAATTCGAACGCGATACCCTTCTCGTAAAGCGCAATCAGCGCTTTCCAAGTGTAGGACGAGAAGGGATGACCGTATAATTGCAGCACTATCTTACCCGTCCCGCTTCATCTGTTGCTGCCGCGCCTGCTCGCGTTCGCTCGGCTCGCCCGCTGCGAAGGAACCTGTAGGTACGGGTCCGGCTGGCTCGTAGTTCGCGATCACGACACCGCTCGGGGTGACCTTGTGATCGACGAGCTTCATCGCGCCGGGCGGCGTGCCATCGCCGAACAGTCTTTTGCCGCCGCCCAGCACCACGGGAAATGTCATCAGCTGCAACCGGTCGAGCAGCCCCG
The DNA here is from genome assembly GCA_031420815.1 of Sphingomonadales bacterium. Classification (GTDB taxonomy): domain Bacteria; phylum Pseudomonadota; class Alphaproteobacteria; order Sphingomonadales; family Sphingomonadaceae; genus Sphingorhabdus_B. The sequence continues at coordinate 5,519 of JANONL010000087.1, forward strand.
CTTCAAGCAAAGCCGGGTAGATCGTAATGCTGCCCCGGATGATGAGGTCGGGTCCATCGGACTGTTTTAGCGCGGCGACTGCATGACATTATCGAGCGACTGGAACACGCCGCCGATAATTTTACGCATCGGTCGTCTCCGCCGCGCGCACCGCCGCCTCAATCGCCGCAACGTCGATCTTTTTCATCGTCATCATAGCGGTGAAGGCGCGTTTGGCGACGTCTCCGCCTTGCGCCACCGCTTCGGTAAGGACGCGCGGGGTTATCTGCCAGTTAACGCCCCATTTGTCCTTGCACCACCCGCATTGGCTTTCTGCGCCGCCATTACCTACGATTGCGTTCCAGTAGCGGTCGGTTTCTTCCTGAGTTTCGGTTGCGATCTGGAATGAGAAAGCCTCGCTTTGCGGGAAGAGCGCGCCGCCGTTAAGCCCAATGCAAGGGATTCCGCAAACAGTGAATTCAACAACCATGACATCGCCCGCTTTGCCGCCGGGAGAATCGCTGGGTGCATAATGAATCGCACCCAAAAAACTGTCGGGAAAAGTTGCCGCATAAAACGGTGCAGCCTCTTGAGCATCATTATTATACCATAAGCATATCGTATTCTTGGCCATTGTCCTTCTCCTTGTTACGGCGGCACCCGGACACGTGGAACCGGGTGCCGTAGTTGTTTTCAGAGTGCGGTATCCACGATGGTTTCGAACCCACCCCAAAACATCCGCTGGCCGTCGAACGGCATCTCGCCATCGGGCTTCATCCTGTCGTCTTCCATGATCTTTGCCCAGGCATCGTCGCGGGTTTTCTTGTCGGGCCATTCGACATAGGAGAACACGACATTTTCGCCGGGCTCGGCCTTTACCGCGCGTTTATAGTCGGTGACCTTGCCGTCCTTGATATCGTCGCCCCATGCCTCGACCACGCGGGTTGCGCCATATTCACGGAACACCGGCGCAGCCTTTTCGGCCATTGCCAGATAGGCATCTTTCTTGCCGTTCGGCACTGGCAGGATGTAGCCATCGGCATAACCCGTTGTGCCTTCGCCGCGCTGGTCGACGATCGGCTCGAAACCGGCGAAGATCATGCGCTGACCGTCAAAGGGCATCTCGCCCATTTCGGCCATGCGCGGGTCGGACATCATTTTTTCGCTGGCGGCGTCGCGTGTCGCCTTGTCGGGATACTCCATCCAGGAAAAGACGACGGTTTCATCGGGCTTGGCCTGCACCGCGCCTTTGAAGTCGGTCACCTTGCCATCTGGCACATCGTCGCCCCAGGCTTCGACCATCCGGGTCATGCCGAATTCCTTGAATATCGGCACAGCGCTTTCGGCGTGCTTGCGATACGCTTCTTTGTTTGCAGTAGGCACCGCGACCACAAATCCTTCTATATATGTCATGCTACTTCTCCTCTTGGTTGGCCCCCAAAATTCTAAGGTTTACACAGGTAAAAGTCAGTCACTTGCGGTCATGTCGGCAGGTGCGGCGGCCATGTCCATCCACATCACTTCCCAGATATGGCCATCGGGATCTTCGAAACTGCGACCGAACATGAAACCGAGATCCTGCGTCGGCGTCGGGTCCGGCTTGCCACCGGCACCGATTGCCTTCTCGACCAGATCGCTAACGCCATCCTTGGTGTCGGACGACAGGCAAAGCAAAACCTGTGCACTTTCATGCGCATTGGGAATTTTCTTCGATGTGAAGTCGCGCCATTTGTCATGGGTCAGCAGCATCACATGGATGGTGTCGGAAAAAACCATGCAGGCCGCAGTGTCATCAGTAAATTGCGGGTTGTTAGGCGCGCCGACCGCTTCGTAAAAGGCCCTGGATTTTCCAAGGTCGGTGACCGGTAGGTTCACGAAAATCATCATGCTCACTATAAATCTCCTTCCTTTTTTGTTTCTTTCAGCAATGCGACAATCGCCATTGCGTGGCCGTGACCGAGATCGAAATCCTGTTTCAACCAAGCAATGATGTCTCCGGCCTTGGTCCCGGCGGTAAGGCCATCCTTTGTGGCAACGCCCTTGTCGACTGCCATGCGTTTGAAATCGGTCGGGCTTTTGCCGGTCTTTGCTTCGATATTTTCGAGATAGGATTGGAACGACATTTGTCAGTTACCTTTTGATATCGGGAACAGCGCGCGCAGCTTAGTGTTCCGCAGCCATAACCCGCCCCAGACGAACAGGCCGATGTAAACGCCGAACAGCGTATGACTAAACAACGGGCTCGCAATCCGGATGTGCGTGGCGATCGCGCCGCCCAGAAAGCCTGTAATCAGGACGGCGCCCAATATTGCGCTGCGCGGCCACGCATATAATAATATGCAGATTGTCAATATGCCGCCCAGCATCCGGTGAAAGCCGGGCTCGGCTGGCAATCCGAGCGGTGGGCTATTCGCGATCATCATTTCAGGGGCAAACAACTTACCCGCCGCGTCGGCTGCCAGAAATATTATGGCAACGCCGCTCAACACGCGTCCGACCCATTCCGATTGTGTTGCTTTTATCATTTCCCGTCTCCTGTGCGTTCGCGGCCGGTGGTTCACATCGCCTTGTTCATCGCCTCGATCAGCGCATCACCCATCACCGGTGGGCCTTTGGGTGTGGCGATTGACCAGCGGTGCCCGAACGGATCTTCGATCATCCCGTACCGGTCACCC
>JANONL010000088.1:0-2437 GCA_031420815.1 Sphingomonadales bacterium
CGGTTTGAGGTGACGTTGTTCCGCAGCGATGGCCATGTCGCTCGACTGGCCGTCGACACCGGCACCCCGACGCGCGATCCGGCTTTGCTCAACCGCCTGATCCGCGAACGCATTGATACCCTTGCTGACCCGCTCGATCCCGGTTTTGGCTATGATCTGGTCCGGTTGGCGGTGCCAGTCGCCGAGACAGTGGCCAATGTACAAATCGGGCTGGAGAGCAAAATCGATATCAAAGCCGAGGGCGCGGCACTCATTGACCGGCTAAGCGTGCGTTTAGGGTCTGAGCGGATCCGGCGCTTTCACGCGGGCAACAGCCATATGCCGGAGCGCGCCGCTTATGAACGTCCGGCATTGTCGGGGTCGCCAACCGGGGAGTGGCCCAAAGCAGAACCGGGCGAGCCACCCTTGCGTCCCTTCCGCCTGTTCGATCCACCACAATATATAGATGTCATCGCCGAAATCCCCGATGGCCCACCACGCCAGTTCCGCTGGCGGCGCAAGCTGCATCAGGTAACGCTCTACGAGGGCCCCGAACGTATCGCTGCTGAATGGTGGCGGCGCAAAAGCGGGCATGTGCCCGGTGGTGGTGGGCTGACGCGGGATTATTACCGGGTCGAGGACAGCGAAGGGCGGCGCTTTTGGGTTTTCCGGCATGGGTTATACGGAAGCGAAAAGGATGATCCCGACTGGTATCTGCACGGGCTGTTTGCATGAGCGAGCCGGTTTTCGCCGAACTGGTTGCTGCTACCAATTATTCCTTCCTGCGCGGGGCATCGCATCCGGCAGACATGGTGTTGCAGGCCATCACGCTGGGTCTGGCAGGCATCGGCATCGCTGACCGTAACAGTGTGGCTGGGGTCGTTCGTGCATGGGCCACCTTGCGCGATGCTAAAGAGCAAGGTCTGGTTCCCGCTGATTTCCGGTTAATCACTGGTGCCCGGCTGGTCTTTGCCGATGGTACGCCGGATATCGTTGCTTATCCCGCGACGCGTTTTGGCTGGGGCCGGCTGACGCGGCTTTTGACCGTCGGCAATATGCGAGCGGTAAAGGGCGGCTGCATCCTGAAATTTGACGATCTGCTGGATTATCTGGAGGATCTGCTGCTTATCGTGATGCCGCAGTCTAACGCAGATGCGGTCGAGCCACACAAAGCCTCGCCAGACTATTTGTTTGCCGATACCCAGCCGTCAGAACCACCGCATCTCCGCTTGGTCCCGCCACTTGCGCCTTCGGATATTGCCGAGACACTCGGCCGGCTGACGGCACGTGCAGCTGGCCGGATATGGTTGGGCGTTTCCATGGGGCGGGGTGGCTGCGATGCTCGGCGGCTAGCGCAATATGACCAGGTTGCGGCGGTGGCAGGGGTGCCGCTCATCGCCACCAACGATGCGTTATATGCCAACCCTGAATGCCGTCCGCTGCACGATGTCCTGACCGCCATCCGCTTTGGCACTACGGTTAAGGCCGCTGGCCACATGCTGGAGGCAAATGCCGAGCGTTACCTTAAATCTCCAGCAGAAATGGCGCATTTGTTCGGCAGGTATCCCGGCGCATTGGCTGAAACCCCCCGGTTTCTTGAACGCATAGAATTCACCCTCGATGATTTGCGTTATGAATACCCTCACGAGCCGGTACCCAGCGGCTGGCAACCCGATGACTGGCTGGCGCATCTGGTGTGGGAAGCAGCGCGCAAGCGGCACGGCGATATCCCGAAAAAACTTCGCAAAACCGTCACGAAGGAACTGGTCTTCATCCGCGAACAGAACTTCGCTTATTATTTCTTGACCGTCCACGACCTTGTCAAATTCGCTCGCGATCAGAAACCTCCCATCCTCTGCCAAGGTCGCGGGTCGGCGGCGAATTCTGCGGTGTGTTTTCTGCTTGGTGTCACATCGGTCGACCCGATGCAGCACGACCTTTTGTTCTCGCGCTTCATTTCTTCTGACCGCAAGGAACCTCCCGATATCGACGTCGATTTCGAGCATGAGCGGCGCGAGGAGGTGATGCAATATGTCTACAAACGTTATGGCCGCCACCGTGCCGCGATTGCCGCCACGGTCATCCATTACCGTCCGCGCAGCGCTGTCCGGGAGGTTGGCAAAGCATTGGGACTGACCGAAGATGTGACAACGCGAATGGTCAGCACAGTTTGGGGCAGCTTCGGGAGTGGTCCCGATGAGCGCCGTATGCGCGAAGCGGGGTTTGACCCGGATAATCCCGAAATCGCCCGGCTAAAGGCGCTGTCGGAACGCATCCTGGAATTCCCGCGCCATCTGTCGCAACATGTCGGCGGTTTCATCCTGACCGAGAACCGGCTCGATGAAACCGTGCCGATCCATAACGGTGCGATGAAGGACCGCACCTTCATCGAATGGGACAAGGACGATATCGACGCGCTGAAATTGATGAAGGTCGATGTGCTGGCGCTCGGCATGCT
>JANONL010000089.1:0-1587 GCA_031420815.1 Sphingomonadales bacterium
CCGCCTCGATGCTAGCAATTACCGCACCGACATTCACCGTCGCACCTTCTTCGACGACATAGGCACCCATCACGCCTGCAACCGGCGACGGCACTTCGATTGCCACCTTGTCGGTTTCAAGGCTGGCAATCGGCTCGTCGGCGGCAACCATCTCGCCGGGCTTTTTGAGCCACTGGCCAAGCGTCGCTTCGGTGATCGATTCGCCCAGAACGGGGACTTTGACTTCGGTGCTCATAAACTCTTCCTTACGAGGACGGCGGCGTTACGGGTTTTGTTCCGCCGGTGCGCTGGCGACGGAGTTCTTCACGGACATTGTGGCCAAGGGCATCGGCAACCAGCGCCGCCTGTTCGGCCTGATGGCGTTTGGCGAGACCGGTTGCGGTTGCGGCGGCGGCCTTCCGCCCGGCGTAGCGCGCACGCTTTGGCAGGCCTTTGGCCGCGATCAGGCATTCTTCGATGAACGGATCGACGAATGACCAGCCGCCCGCATTTTTCGGTTCTTCCTGCGCCCAGATAACCTCTTCAAGGGTGTTCATGCGCTTCAGCCGCGCGATTAAAGGTTCGCCCGGAAACGGGAACAGTTGTTCGAGCCGGATAATCGCCGTCCCCTTGTCGCCTGCGGCATTGCGCGCTTCCAACAGGTCATAGGCGACCTTGCCCGAACACAGCACCAACCGCTTCACATCCGCATCTGCCGGAGCCCACGGGTCCGACAATATCCGCATGAAATGGCTTTCGCCTTGAAACTCTTCGGCTTTGGAAACCGCCATCTTGTGGCGCAGCAAAGACTTCGGGGTCATGACGATCAGGGGTTTGCGGAACGACCGTGCCATTTGCCTACGCAGCAGGTGGAAATAATTGGCAGGCGTGGTGCAGTTGGCGACCTGGATATTGTCCTCTGCGCACAGCTGCAAAAACCGTTCGAGCCGTGCCGAACTATGCTCGGGTCCTTGGCCCTCATAGCCGTGCGGCAACAGCATCACGAGGCCGTTGGCGCGCAACCATTTGGCTTCGCCAGCCGCAATGAACTGGTCGATCATCACCTGTGCGCCGTTGACGAAATCGCCAAACTGCGCCTCCCACAGCACCAAAGTTTTCGGCTCGGCACCGGCATAGCCATATTCAAAACCGAGCACCCCGAATTCGGACAATGTGCTGTCCAGAACCTCGAACCGGCCGTGCGGCAGGGTCGAAAGTGGCACATATTTTTCTTCGGTGCTCTGATCGACCCAAACCGCGTGACGCTGACTGAAAGTGCCGCGTCCAGAATCCTGCCCCGACAACCGGACGCCGTAGCCTTCGGAAAGCAGCGAACCGAACGCCAAAGCCTCACCTGTCGCCCAATCGAAATTCTGTCCGCTCGTGAACATAGCCTTTTTGGCGTCGAGCACACGGCCCAATGTCGGGTGGATATTCAGGCTTTCAGGTACACTGGTCAGCGTGCGTCCCAGACTGTCGAACAGCTTTTTCGACACCCCGGTTTCGACGTTGCGCCGTGCGCTTTCGGGGTCGGCGGGTTTGGATAGCCCCGACCAGCGACCACCGAACCAGTCGGCCTGATTGGGTTTATAGCTCGATGACGCGCTG
>JANONL010000090.1:0-4175 GCA_031420815.1 Sphingomonadales bacterium
GCATATTGGCGGATCGTCCAAGGGCGGCCCGCATACATCGACGCCCGCACGCCGCGCGTGAACGGGGCAAAACCGGGAAAGCCGGGGTCGCCTGCGTCCTCCGCTGTGTATAGCGGTTTCACATCGATACCCTCCGGCGTGTGCCAGATCAGGTCTCTGCCCTTGACCTCTTTGGTCGCGGCTGCTTTCCAGTCTTCAATGTCTGCCATGATTATTGGCCCTTAAACTCGGCTTTGCGTTTTTGCAGGAAGGACAATGCCCCTTCGCGTGCATCTTTACTGTCGCCTGCGATCCGTTGCCCTTCGGCTTCGCGCAGCAAGGCGGTTGCGTAATCGGCGTCGAGTGCGCTGGCGATATTCTGTCGCATGATACCCAGCGCCATTGTCGGTCCGGCGGCCAATCGCGCGGCCAAGGCCTTTGCCTCAGCCATCAAATCGGCATCCTCGACCGCTTTGTAGATTAACCCCCACTCCGCAGCCTTCTCCGCCGGGATCTTTTCGCCAAGCAACATCATTTCGGTCGCGCGGGCCTTGCCAACGAGGCGCGTCAGCATCCAGCTTGCGCCGCCGTCGGGGACCAGCCCGATATTGACAAAGGCCTGCAGGAAATAGGCCGATTTGCCCGCAATCGCGAAATCACTGGCCAGCGCCATGCTGCACCCGATGCCTGCTGCCGGACCGTTGACCGCAGTAATCAGCGGCACATTTAGCTTGGCGAGCTTCATCATCAGCGGATTATAGCTTTTGGTCAGCGCGGCGTAAGCGCCCTGCCCCGTGCTCGCCGCCGCCTCGCTACCCCGCGCCGACAGGTCAGCACCCGAACAAAAGGCACGGTCCTCGCCAGTGATCAAAACCACGCGCGCGCCGTCGAGGCTGTCGAGCGCCTCGCTAATCTCGTCCGCCATCTGCGGCGCCATCGCGTTCAGCCGCTCTGGCCGGTTGAGCGTGATGGTTGCTATATTATCCGCAATGTCGAGGCGGATGGTTTCGTAGGTCATTCAAATACTCCGTTCGTCCTGAGCCTGTCGAAGGACGGGTTGGGCAGCTCTAATCGTGCTTCGACAAGCTCAGCACGAACGGATAAGCTAGTGCCCGCTCCCCTCCGCCACCTCCATAATTTCGGTCAAAACCCCGCCCATATCCTTGGGGTGAACGAAGAAAATCAACGTCCCATGCGCGCCGATCCTTGGCTCGCCCAGCACGCGCTTGCCCATCGCGTCGAACTCGGCCTTGGCGGCGTGGATATCGTGCACTTCGTAACAGACATGATGCTGGCCACCGGCGGGGTTCTTCGCAAGAAACGACGCAATCGAGGCGTTGCCGGGCAGCGGCTCGATCAGCTCGATCTGCGTTCCCCCTGAATCCGCCTGTCCTGAGCCTGTCGAAGGACCGGGCGTATCGACAAAGCAAACCTTTACCCCCTGATCGGGCAGGTCGAAAGGCTCATGGATTTTTGTCGCGCCCATCACATCGCGGTAAAAGACGATGCTGTCCGCGATGGAGGGCGTCGCGACGCCGATATGGTTGAGGCGGCCTAGTTTCATTTTGGTCAATCCTTTGGCAACCGCAACTTTTGGCCCGTCGCAGCTGCCACACCGTCCAGAAAGCCCTCGATCCGCTTGACGTGTCCGTCTATTCGCTCAGCATACTCTCTGGTTCGGCGAACGTCCTGAGCCAGGTTTTGAACATCACGATCGAGCCTAGAAACCTGCTCCTCAATCAAAAGAACTTTCCGGATACCAGATAGAACATCGCCAAATGCGCTCATCAACGTATCCCTTGTTGTTTGAAAAATTCGTCCATTTCGTCATGCAGATCACGAAGCGTTTTTGACGTTCGATCAAGTGAAGCTTGAATGCGCGGCGCTGCCTCATTCAATTCCTTGGCAAGCAATTTCAGTGCCTCTTCCTCGGTATCCGAAATGACGGGCTCGGAAATATATCTGCTGGCTGCCTCACGAAGGACGTTACCGACGGATTCGCCACGAGCTTTTGCAAAAGCTTCGAGTGCAGCCTTGTGTTCGGCGCTGGTCAGATAAGTCACACGTTCGGTTTGCATGTTGGACGCTCCTTCACATTATAAGGTCATTATAATGTTTTGCGGAGATGGATGCAAGCGCCCATCATGTCAGGACGATGCCGTCCGCGATGGAACGCGTCGCGACGCCTATATGGTTGAGACGGCCTAATTTCATTTGAACCAACTATCCCAATTGGCCCAAATTAGGGCTCCCGTAAGCACAAACCAAAAGCCAGAACCATAAATCCGTTTCGTTTCCGACGGGTCTTTTCCAAAGAAAATGTCGGTCAGTTCTACTTCACGAAAAACGATCAAAAACCCGTTGATACCCACCACAGCTATGCAAATCAGCGCAACCGCATCTTTCAAATCCATCGCAAGTTCCTATCTCTAAATTTCATAACGGAATATTATCATGCTTCTTCCAAGGGTTCTCCAGCCCCTTGTTCCGCAACTTCCGCAAACCCAAGGCAATCCGCTTCCGCGTCGAATGCGGATAAATCACCTCGTCGATAAAGCCCTTGCTCGCCGCGACGAAGGGGTTGGCGAAGCGTTCTTCATATTCCGCCGTCTTCACCGCTTGCTCCTCAGCCGAAAGCCCGCGGAAGATGATCTCCACCGCGCCCTTCGCGCCCATCACTGCGATTTCGGCGGTCGGCCAGGCGTAGTTGAGGTCGCCGCGCAAATGCTTTGACGCCATCACGTCATACGCGCCGCCATAAGCTTTGCGGGTGATGACGGTAATTTTGGGCACGGTTGCCTCGGCATAAGCGAAGAGCAGTTTTGCGCCGTGCTTGATGATACCATTATGCTCCTGCCCCACACCCGGCAGAAATCCGGGCACGTCGACAAAAGTCAGAATGGGAATTTCAAAGGCATCACAAAAGCGCACAAAACGCGCGGCTTTCTTTGACGAATTGATGTCAAGGCAACCCGCCAGCACCATCGGCTGATTGGCGACCACGCCCACGGTGCGACCCTCGATCCGGCCAAAGCCGATCAGGATATTGCCCGCATGCGCCGGTTGCACCTCAAAAAAATCACCCTCGTCCACCGTCTTGCGGATGACTTCGTGCATATCATAAGGCTGGTTTGCGTTGGCCGGGATCAGCGTGTCAAGGCTTGGTTCCTGACGATCCCACGCGTCGTCGGTTGGCCGTTCGGGGACGCCAATGCGGTTATTCTCGGGCAGATAATCAAAGAAATCGCGCGCGGCGAGCAATGCCTCAATATCATTTTCGAACGCGTTGTCGGCGACACCCGATTTGGTCGTATGCGTGACCGCGCCGCCGAGTTCTTCCTGCGTAACGATTTCATTGGTAACCGTTTTGACAACTTCCGGCCCGGTTACAAACATATAGCTTGAATCCTTCACCATGAAGATGAAGTCGGTCATCGCCGGTGAATAGACCGCACCGCCCGCACATGGCCCCATGATGAGCGAAATCTGCGGGATGACGCCAGACGCTAATACGTTGCGCTGGAACACCTCGGCATAGCCGCCAAGTGAGGCCACGCCCTCTTGTATGCGCGCCCCGCCGCTGTCGTTCAGGCCAATGACGGGCGCGCCGACTTTCATGGCATTGTCCATCACCTTGCAAATTTTCTGCGCGTGAACTTCGGACAAAGAACCGCCAAATACGGTAAAATCCTGACTGTAAACATAGGCCAAGCGGCCGTTGATCGTGCCCGAACCGGTGACCACGCTGTCGCCCATGAATTTTGTGTCCTGCATCCCGAAATCGGTGCAGTTATGTTCGACATACATATCCAGCTCTTCGAATGAGCCTTCGTCGAGCAAAATGTCGAGCCGCTCGCGCGCAGTTAGGCGGCCCTTGGCGTGCTGCGCATCGATGCGTTTTTGTCCGCCACCGAGACGAGCAGCAGTGCGTCTTTTTTCGAGTTCTGCAATATTTGCTGACATGGCATTCCCGTTATGTTTCCTGCGGCAATCCTTGGCATCGCCCCCGGGGAAATGCAAAACCAATCGTACAACTTCGCTGCCTGTCGAAAGGAAGGCGGCGAATGTAATTTGCTACCACGACGCGATATCGGCGTTATAGAACCGCATGGCTACGGAATTTCCGATCAAAGTGGCAGCGCTTTACCGTTTTGCGAGTTTTACGCAGCCCGAGTTGCTGCAACCGCAAATATTGA
>JANONL010000091.1:0-9215 GCA_031420815.1 Sphingomonadales bacterium
TTGGCCAACGCAGCAACAACATTGGGCATGCCGTAGGTCACGCCGGTCTGGCGCAAATAGCGGTACCAGGCACGCAACCATATCACCGCCTGCGGGTCGAGCGCGGCTATCGTGACCAGCTGATTAAAAACATCATTTTCCGCCTCGCCATCCAGCACTTGGCTAAGCGCGCGTTCAAGCACCGATGCCCGCGTCATTACCGTGGCGACATCGCCACCGCGCAATGCCAAACGGAAGTCGTGAATATAATTGCCGTCGCGCAAAGCAGTCGGCGATTCTTCCAGCACGTCAAAACCGAAATTCTCGAGCGCGGGGACGATGTCGCTCAACGGCATCGCGCCGCCCTGACTATAGACCTTGAGCCGCAGCATATCATCGTTAGCGATCAGCCGCGTCACGCGGCTATGGTTGCGTTCCATATTCAGCAGCCCGATCATATCACGGGCGGCCTCTTCGGTTTGGTGTACGCTGCGATAATTGGCGGGGAATACCGGACCATATCGTACCAGTATTGCCGCTGCGCGTTTTTCATCGGTCATTGCGGCGAGCGCCGCCTCGACCGCAGGTTCCCACCCGCGCACCATGAGCTCAAGCCGGTTGTCGAGCTTCGTCTCATCCACTTTTTGCGCGCGATCAGGCAAGTCGAGCGTGTAGCGGAGGAGCGCAATGCCGCCGTCTTCGAGCCCGATCGTCCAGCCAAGCAAATTGCCTCCGGTAAAATCTATCAGCATTTTTTCGATCTGGCGTCGCATTCCGGTCGACACATCATCGCGAGGCAACCAAACAAATATATATACATGCCGCCCCAACGGTGATCGCAGCGATATCAGTTTGGGACGCGGCCGGTCGGTCAGCGACATCGCGGTCAGTGTCACGCGCTCCAACTCGGCAAGCTTCAAAGACACCAGCAAATCATGGGGCAACGACGTCAGCGCGTGGGTCATCGCTTTGCCAGCATGGCCCGACGGGTCGAAGCCGAACCGGTCCATCAGGCTCGCCAGATGCGTGCGCAGCACCGGGATACGGTCAGGCGCGGTCGCCAAAGCGGCGCTGGTCCAAAGCCCCGCCGTGATCGACAGGCCGGTGATGTTGCCAGCACCCCGTCGCGGCACGACGACAAGGTCGAGTTGCACATGGCGGTGGACGCTCGACACGCGGTTGGCCTTTAGCACCAATGGCGTCCTGCCGCCCTCTTCGAACCATTTGATCGCCAAACCGATGCTTTGTTCTGACAGCATCGGCGTATCGCTAACGCGCGACAGCCCAAGCCGAGCAGTCCGGTCACCATTGCGCGCCAGTTGCTCATGCGCCAGCACCGTCATGTTGCCATCGAGGAACCAGCGGATCAGCGCTGCGCCCTCGCCATCGGGCAGACTATCGGCATCTTCGGACATAGCGCCCAACATATTGCGCCAGTCCGTCACTGCCCCACGCACGTCGCGCAGCACAGCGAGCAAATCATCTTCGAGAGCACGGCGTTCCTTGGCATCGACGCGGTCGGTTTCCAGATAGATAAACGATTCGCGCCGGCCGGCAGTTTCCCGTTTTCTGCTGACCGATTGTAGGAAACCAGCGGCGTCGCGCGACGTACTCAATACCGGGTGAATGAGTCGTTTGACGTTAACACCCTTGGCCGCAAGCGCCGCAGAGATCGAATCGACCAGAAACGGCATATCGTCGTTGTTCATCGCGATCCGCATCGCCAGCCGCCCTTGGGTATCGGAAAACGTGTCGAGCGCAACCGACGCGTTACCGATCTTCCGCTGATGTGCGAGTTGCAGCGTAAAACGGGCGGCCTCATCACATGCCTTCGCGTCAAAACCGTCATTTTCGCCCGGCAGTGCGCTGATCGTAAACACCTCAGCCATCGCCTGCAAAAGGTTGGCGTTGATTTTTGCGGGGGAACGGGATGTTTTGGCAGAAGCCATCATTTGTCTCCAACTCCGGCAATTTTTCGCCAGAAAGTCCACGAACATTGTTGTAATTTTATTTCAACGCTTATGCCTTCGTTCATCGCGGTGCACAAGTAACGTCGGTAACTGGTTGCCTGAAAAACGCCGCCTGTGTAGCGTGACCGGAACGCAAAAAGGGTCGGAGGAAATTTCATGGACAAGCGACTGACAATCTGGATTTTGGTGGGGATGATCTTCGGCGTTGTCGCCGGTTACGCGGCCAACCAGGCTTTTGCTGGTAATCCCGAAATGCTTGCCGAGATTGCCCGTTATTTCAAAATGCTCTCGGACATTTTCCTCAATCTGGTAAAAATGCTGGTTGCGCCGCTTATCCTGTCCACCATTGTCGTTGGTATAGCCCATATGGGTGACAGCAGTGCGCTTGGGCGTATCGGCTTTCGCGCGATTTCCTGGTTCATCATCGCCAGCCTCATTTCCATCGGGTTAGGCCTGTTGCTGGTCAACCTGTTCCAGCCTGGTGCTGGTTTAAATTTGGTCGTTGGTGCTACTCCGGTTGCCGACATTGGCGAAGTGAAAAAATTAGATTTCATCGACTTTGTCACCCACATCTTCCCGAAGAACGCTTTTGAAGCGATGGGGACCAACAATATCTTGCAAATATTGGTGTTCTCGTTGTTCGCCGGCGTCGCGCTTTCGGCGATGGGTGAAAAAGGCAAGCCACTGGTAAGGGGCGCAGAAGCACTCGCCGAAATGATGTTGCAGATCACCGGCTATGTCATGCGCTTCGCGCCGTTTGCGGTGTTCGGAGCATTGGCCGCCGTTATCGCAACCAAAGGTTTGGGCATCCTCGTCACATTCGGAACGTTGGTTGCGGAATTCTATTTCGGTCTGTTGCTGCTGTGGGTCATTCTGCTCAGCATAGGCGGCCTGTTTCTGCAGAAGCGCATTTGGGCGCTTATCCGTTATATCCGCGAACCGATCCTCATCGCATTTTCAACAGCCTCGTCAGAGGCGGCAATGCCAAAGCTGTTCGAGCAGCTTGACCGGTTCGGCGTACCGCGCCGCATTTCTGGCTTCATGCTGCCGATGGGTTATAGCTTCAACCTCGACGGCTCGATGATGTATTCAAGCTTTGCTACTATCTTCATCGCGCAAGCCTATAACATCGACCTGAGCCTTGGCACGCAAATCGCCATCCTGTTGACGCTGATGATCAGTTCAAAAGGCATCGCTGCTGTACCTCGTGCAAGCCTTGTGGTTATCACCGGAACACTTGCCATGTTTGGGCTACCTGTCGAAGGCGTCGCGCTTATTCTCGGCATCGACCAGTTCCTAGACATGGGCCGCACCGCGACCAACGTCGTCGGGAACGCAGTCGCAACTTCGGTCATCACTAAGTGGGAAGGCATGCTGGAAGAACCCGAGCCCGAATTTGTCGAGCATCCCCATGCACCGGCCCATACGGCTTCGGCAGGCAAGGCCGGATTGGATTTGGCGGAGGATATGGTGACCGGCGAGCGGTCTTCGAAGACTTAACTCTTCGAGCACTTAATCCGCAAAGGGGTCTCTTACCAAGATCGTGTCCTCACGCTGAGGCGACGTGGAGACCAAAGCCACTGGAGTTTCGATCAATTCCTGCACGCGCTGCACATATTTGATCGCTTGTGCGGGAAGGTCCGCCCAGCTGCGTGCGCCTGCGGTAGTTTCCTGCCAACCGGCCATTTCTTCGTAAATAGGCTCGACCGCCGCTTGGTCAGCGGAATGGGCGGGAAGATAGTCATAGACTTTGCCGTGAAGGCGGTAACCGGTACAAATCTTGATGGTCTCAAACCCGTCGAGCACGTCGAGTTTGGTAAGCGCAATGCCGGTAACGCCCGATACCGCGCAGCTCTGCCGCACGATAACTGCGTCGAACCAACCACAGCGGCGCTTGCGGCCGGTGACGGTACCGAATTCATGACCGCGTTCGCCGAGCTTCTGACCGGTTTCATCTTCGAGTTCTGTCGGAAAGGGACCAGATCCGACGCGAGTGGTGTAGGCTTTGACGATGCCTAGCACAAAGCCTGCCGCACTTGGGCCGAGGCCGGTACCAGACGCAGCGGTCCCCGACACCGTGTTGGACGAGGTTACGAAAGGATAGGTGCCGTGGTCGACATCGAGCAGCACGCCCTGCGCGCCTTCGAACAATATCCGCGCGCCAGCTTTACGGACTTTGTTGAGCCGTCTCCACACCGGCTCCGCATATTCGAGGATGAACGGTGCGATTTCGGCAAGGTCGGCCAGCAACCGTTCGCGATCAACCGGCGGCTCGCCAAATCCGGCGCGCAGCGCATCATGGTGTGCGCACAGGCGATCCAATTGCGGGTCGAGCGCGTCCAGATGCGCCAAGTCGCACACCCTGATCGCACGCCTGCCGACTTTATCTTCATAAGCAGGACCGATACCGCGTCCGGTGGTGCCAATCTTGCCCGAACCAGCGGCAGTTTCGCGCAAACCATCTAGATCACGGTGGATCGGCAGGATTAGTGCGCAATTGTCGGCGAGCGCGAAATTATCGGTGGTGATGGTTACACCCTGCCCCCGCAACTTGGCCATTTCATCGCGCAGCGCCCAAGGGTCGAGCACCACACCATTACCTATAATCGAGAGCGTTCCGGTTACGATTCCTGACGGCAGCAGCGACAATTTATAGACATTCTCACCCACGACGAGCGTATGCCCGGCGTTATGCCCGCCCTGAAAGCGGACGACAGCATCGGCGCGCTCAGCCAGCCAATCAACAATTTTGCCTTTGCCTTCGTCGCCCCATTGTGCGCCGATTACGGTTACATTCGCCATAAGTTCCCCATTTATCGAGGGCCTTTTTCTGCGCAGAGGAAGGATTCTCTGCGAAGGGATTCGCCGTGCCCCCCGTTATGAGGATGGACGCATTGCGTCTAGCCCTTAAACTTAAGTGTAGAGGGTCAAAGCTGCAGAAATGGATTTTGGCTGGTTGCGCAAAAATGGCGCGAAATTTCAGCTGGAGAGTTTTGAAGGCAAGGGCTTGCGAGGGCATATGGAAATCAACCGCAAACTGGGCGATCCGGCCTATCCAACAACGCCGGTTGTCGATAGGTGGCTGCGCTCGCAGTTCGGCACTTAAACTGGTACAGCCCGGCCATTTTCCAGAACATAATTGCAGCCCAGGCTGGCCGCGCTGTCGCTGGCATCGAGTGCTGCAATCGTAACCCAACCCTCGCTGCGCATTTGCGCGGCTTTCGCTGGCAACGTGCCTGACGGCAGGAACAAGCGGCGGCTCTCGCCTGGCCCTTCGAATGCATCGACCAGCGGATCGGGATATAATGAAAACCCGGTTGCGACTTCTGCGCTGCCATCGGGCTTGCTGATTGCATAGGTACCGCCGCGACCCAGTGCCGCCGTGTAGCCCTTGGCGAACAGCGTAAAGCCAAACCAGCTTTGATATTCGAAACCATGCTGTTCTGTCGGGTCAAGCGTAATAGTCGCACGGCCCGCTGCTGCCTCGGCAATCGCCTCCAGCCCTTTTATCCGCGAAGCCAACGCGCCGCCCGCATCGATCGCGCGAAGCTTTTCGACTGCCTCGGCAAAGGGCCCGGTTGCCGCCAGCAAGGGTAGATAAGCATCGGCTCCGAGTGCGCTCAGACCGCCTGCATCCTTCATGTCCAGTTCGGACCTTACCGCGTCGATTTGATCTGGTGCCAAGGGCAAAGCCTCAACCGCCAATATTTCCACCAAATCGGGCAAGGTGAAGTCGACGGTGATGTCTTTCACCCCGGCTGCCTCCAGCGCATCAATTGCGACACCGACAATCTCAGAAGCAGCAGCAACGCTATCATTGCCGATCAGCTCTGCGCCCAATTGGGTTATTTCGCGCTCTGGCCGCAATTGCCGGGCCCGCAGGCGCAACACTTGCCCATGATAGCAAAGCCGCAAGGGCCGCGAAGCGTCGGCCAGCCGCGTAGTTGCAATCCGACCGACCTGCACAGTGATATCGCCGCGCAGTGCTAGCGTATGCCCTGAAACCGGGTCGGTAAAGCGCAACAACTGGTTCCGCGCCGCACCGCCGCTGCGCGCCGCAAGTCCGCTTTCGAATTCAGCGATGGCAGGCGCAACCCGCGCATAGCCATTGCTTGCCAGCACGTCGATCATCGCCCGCGCCAGCCGCGCGGTCGCTTCCGCCTGCGGTGGCAGGCGGTCACGAAAGCCTTCGGGTAGCAAATCGGGCAGGATAATGTTCATCCGCGCTCTTTACGCCAAAAGTGATGGGGTGGAAGCCCTATCAGAACTTCAGCGCCTTGACGGTCTTCACACCGGGCAGCTTGCAGACTTGCCACAACACCGGCTCCGGAATTTCCGAATCTATCGTCAACAATAGCACCGCCTCACCTCCTGCGTTGCGGCGGCCAAGGTGGAATGTGCCGATGTTTAGGCCAGCTTCGCCCAAGGTCGTACCGACGCGGCCGATAAAGCCGGGGGCGTCTTCGTTGACGATGTAAAGCATATTGCCCTCCAGCTCGGCTTCAAGACTGATCCCGAATATCTCGACCAGCCGCGCCTCGCCATTACCGAACAGCGTTCCGGCAACCGAACGCGCGCCAACGCTGGTGTTCACGGTCACGCGGACCAACGTATGGTAATTGCCTTCCTTGTCATGGCGGATTTCGCGGATATCGAAGCCGCGTTCTTTGGCGAGAAACGGCGCGTTTACCATGTTCACGGCGTCGGAAAAGCGGCGCATGAAACCGGACAAAACTGCGGCAGTAATCGGCTTGATATTGAGGTCTGCGGCCGCACCTTCGACCTCGATCGAGATATTGTCGAGATCGTCATGCGCCAGTTGGCCGACCAGCGAACCGAGTTTCAACGCGAGCGTCATATAGGGCTTCAATTTGGGCGCCTCTTCGGCGCTAAGGCTCGGCATATTCAGCGCGTTGGTGACGCCGCCATTGACCAGATAGTCAGCCATCTGCTCGGCAACTTGCAATGCGACATTGACCTGCGCTTCGTTGGTTGATGCGCCCAAATGCGGCGTGCAGATGAAGTTAGGCGTGCCGAACAACGGCGACTGTTTTGCCGGTTCCTCGACAAACACGTCGAGCGCGGCGCCGCCGACATGACCGCTGTCGAGCGCTTCTTTGAGCGCGGCTTCATCCACCAATCCGCCGCGCGCGCAGTTGATAATCCGCACGCCCTTTTTGCACTTGGCGATATTGGCTGCAGACAGGATATTGCGCGTTTGGTCAGTAAGCGGCGTGTGCAGCGTGATAAAATCGGCCTTGGCCAGCAGCGTGTTGAGGTCAGCTTTTTCAACGCCCATTTCGATGGCACGTTCGGGAGTAAGGAACGGGTCGAACGCGACGACCTTCATCTTGAGACCAAGCGCACGGCTGGCAACAATCGAACCGATATTACCCGCGCCGATCAAGCCCAAGGTTTTGCCGGTCAACTCGACACCCATGAAGCGGTTCTTTTCCCACTTGCCGGCCTGCGTCGATGCATCGGCTTCGGGAAGCTGACGGGCGAGCGCAAACATTAAAGCGATGGCGTGTTCAGCGGTGGTGATCGAGTTACCGAACGGCGTGTTCATCACGACAACGCCCTTAGCTGATGCCGCCGGAATATCGACGTTATCGACACCGATACCCGCCCTGCCAATGACTTTCAGGTTGGTCGCAGCATCAAGGATCGTTTTGTTGACCTTGGTCGAGCTACGGATCGCAAGACCGTCATAATCGCCGATAATCGCGGCGAGTTCTTCGGGCGTTTGGCCGGTGATAACATCGACGTCGCAGCCGCGCTCGGTGAAAATCTTCGCTGCGTTGGGGTCCATTTGGTCGGAAATTAAAACGCGTGGTTTGGTCATGATTTCGGTCCTGTGTTTCTTGTTTTGTCATCCCCGACATGATCGGGGATCCATGGTCTGAGGCCTCAGTTCAGCACGTGATGTCATGCCATGGATTCCCGCCTTCGCGAGAATGACAACGGGTGGTGTTAGGATTTAGCTGTCTCGTAAGCCCAATCGAGCCAGGGCCCGAGCGCTTCGATGTCGGCGGTATCAACGGTCGCACCGCACCAGATGCGCAGGCCCGGCGGGGCATCGCGGTATCCGGCGATGTCATAGGCTGCATCTTCGGCGTCGAGCAACGCGGCAAATTTCTTGATGAAATCCTCATCTGCGCCTTCAACCGTTAGGCATATAGAGGTCTTTGACCGTGTAGCTTCGTTGGTGGCAAGATGGCCAAGCCACGAACGCTCGTCGACAATTTCGCCGAGCGCAGCAGCATTGGCATCCGACCGGCTCATCAAACCTTGAAGTCCGCCAACACTCTTTGCCCATTCGAGCGCAAAGATGACGTCCTCGACCGCCAGCATCGACGGTGTGTTTATGGTTTCACCTTTGAAAACGCCCTCGGCCAGAGCACCCTTGGCCATCAGCCGGAAAATCTTGGGCAGCGGCCATGCAGGGGTATAAGTTTCGAGCCGTTCGACCGCGCGTGGCCCGAGAATGATAACGCCGTGTGCACCTTCACCGCCCAGCACTTTTTGCCAGGAGAAGGTCGTCACATCGAGCTTGTCCCACGGCATATCATAAGCAAACACCGCGCTGGTTGCATCGTTGAAAGTCAAGCCTTTGCGGGTATCGCTGATCCAGTCGCCATCGGGCACTCGAACGCCCGATGTGGTGCCGTTCCAGGTGAAAAGCACATCATGGTCTTGGTCAATTGACGCCATATCGGGCAGTTGCCCGTAATCGGCGCGGACCACGGTAGGTTCAATTTTAAGTTGCTTGACGGCATCGGTAACCCAGCCTTCGCCAAAGCTCTCCCACGCGGTTGCTGTCACCGGACGTTCGCCGAGCATCGTCCACATTGCCATTTCATAGGCACCAGTGTCGGACGCGGGCACAATACCGATGCGGTGCGTGTCGGGCACCTGCAACACTTCGCGCATAAGATCGGTGGCAAGCTGCAAACGCGCCTTGCCGATCTTCGCACGGTGTGAACGGCCAAGCGATTCAGTTTTGAGTTTGGATGCTTCCCAGCCTGGCGGCTTTGCGCAGGGACCAGAGGAAAAAAACGGACGCGCAGGACGAACCTGCGGTTTACTGATAGTCATGTAAGCTTCTCCTTGCAGAGAGCAGCGCGGCGTTGGGACCGCGTGGCCCGGAGCCGCGTTTAAGCACAGCCCCGGGTTTGTCAACTTGCGATTAGTAGCCGGTCTTACGGAACAACACTTTGCCGCGACGCGCGACATAGAGTTTTTCGAGTGTTACCGGATGGAAAT
>JANONL010000092.1:0-4812 GCA_031420815.1 Sphingomonadales bacterium
TGCCGCGCTCCGCCGCCAGCTGGACATAATAAGCCCCCGCGCCAAAGAAATTGCTGTTGCGGACACCTGTCACACCAACACCCGTTTCGGCGGCAAGTTCGCAGGCGAAGTCCATTCCGATTTTGCCTGCATGATGCCCAAAACCGGCATCGGCGTCGATCCGACCGACTGCTGGAGCTAGGCGCGAAATTTTCGGGTTGCACGGGCTTTTGATGGCACCGGTCTGCACCCTTTTCAGGAGGATCGGAAGCCGTTCGACGCCATGATTGCGCCGTCCAACCATATCGCACCAAGTGAGATTGTCTGCAACGCTTTGCAATTGTACGGGATCGACACCGCCAGCCTCCAGCATTTGGTCCAGCGCGAGCCGGTAGCGGTCCTTTTCAATCCGCATTTTGCCCGGCCCTCTGGCCCATCGCCAGCGGTGCGCGAACCAGTTTGCCCAGCAAGCCCGAAAATTCCGCTAGACCGGGGAGGGGATCGTCGAAACAGAAGAAGGGGAGGATGATCTTCTGCGCGAATATACTCCGCAACCAGCCCCTGAAACCCAATTCGCCAGCACGGCGCAGTTGCAGGAATGCCATGAAATCGCGCATCGGGTCCCACAGCCTCAGCGTCTGGGAATAGCTATCGAAGCGTGGCAGAGCCTGTCCGGTTAGGTGGCAGTAGATAATCACGTCGAGCGGCGCTCCGCCGCGTGTAACCAGCGGATGCCCCGCCGTCAGCCGCCCGTTGACTTCGATGATTTTGAGCTGGCCGTCGCGGGTGTCGCGCTTGAACTCGACATTGCCAATGCCTTGCCAGCCAATCCCGTCAAACATCCTTCGTCCCATCTCGGCGGTTTCCGGCAACCATTCGGACTGATGAAAACACGCCCCACCACGATTGACCGGCCAACGACGAATAACACTTTTGGTGTAATCATAAAGTAGTGCCCCACCGGTTGTGCGGTAGGTGTAATAGCTCGACAACAGGCTATCGGGTCCGGGGATCATTTCCACGACCATGACCTTGTGTCCACGCTCCCGGCACAGCCGCACCTTGTCGACCACCTCGTCGAAATCTTCGCGCACGATGAACAGCTTGCGTCCGAATTCTTCCATGAATGTAAGTGAATTCAGCGGCTTCACCATGACCGGGAAACGCAACTCGTCGCGGATTGCGAAAACATCTTCTGCTGCGTCTACCGCCCAGAAATTTGGCGTCGGAACTCCGGCCTGACGCGCCAGAGTCAGCGTATCAAGCTTGTCCAGCATGGCCCGGCGCAGATCGGGCAAGAATTCTTCGACGACATAATGTTCACGCAGCGCCGACTCATGCGTTTCGACGAACTGCAGCGATTCGTCACAGCCGACCATGATGACGCATCCGGCAAGTTTCGGATCAGGCGTCGAAATAAGTATATTTTCCCAGAATTGCGGCGCCTCCATTCCGACGGGTACGGGCAGCGCCAGACGGCAATGCCGCGAACGCAAGGCGCGACAGCCGGCCCTTCCGCTGACATAGACCGGAATTCCGGCACTGCCGAGGCTGCGCGCGGCAGCCAGCGTGCTGGCACCTCCACCGAGCAAAAGGACCGGGCGGGAGGTGTCTGGTGAGGTCATATTTCGATTACGCCGCGACGGCTTGAAAATAGATGTTCGAGAATGCGCGGCGCGACATGCGCAATCCGGCTCTGATCGGACACCAGATAGTGGTGATGGATGCCGGGCCCTGCATTGATTTCGTTGAAAATCGTGCCCTCTTCGGAAAGCGGACGGGAAATATCGATCGCTGTCACATCGAGCCCGGCAAAGCCGATGCCAAAATCGCGTACGATGCGGCTACCGGTTTCGACGATCTCGGGATGAACTTCGTCGTACACTAGATGATTTTGGGCGGCACCATTTTCATTTACCGCGAGCTTGACCATGACCTCCTGCCCCGCAGTGGGGATGGTTGCGGGGGACAGACCCTGCGCCGAAAGCGTGTTACGACATTCAAGGTCGATTATCAGCGGACTTAGCGCAGTGATCTCGTCATCCGAACGCCGCCGTTCATTTTCCGCCGAAACGAGTTGCCGAATATTGGAGCGGCCATTGCCGATCACGACCGGGGAATCACGACGCACCGCATCAATAAACTCCCCGTCCAGATAAAGCAGGCGATAAGAGGCGCCAACCAGTTGTTCTTCGACCAGCAGTTCGGAGTGAAAGGCGGCTGCATGGCGCGCTGCCTTTAGCAATCCATAATAGTCGGTAATCCGCGTCGTGACGCCATGACCACAACCTGTCCCGTCGGCAGGCTTGATGACAACCGGCCCACCATTTTCGCGGAGAAAGGTGACAGCGCGCTCCAAGCTGTCCATGCCAAATTTCTGGCGGCGCGGAACGCGCAACCCCTTTGCCGCAAGCATATCAAAGGTGACTGCCTTGTTCAGCAGCAACCGCGAAGTGATAGCGCTGTCGAGCATGATTTCCGAATGATCGACAAAGGTTCGCAGATTGCCTCGACTAATCTGCTTCAGCCCACCGGGCAAACTGGCAATTTCTGCTCCGATTTCGTGAGCGGCGTCGCGCCACAGCTTATCATAGAAGCGGTTGCGTATAGTCCGGAAGCGGCGTCGCTCGAATATGCCCCAGACATCGGTAAGCCGACGGCGATTGCGGAGCCAAGCTTGCATCGCATTCGACGGAAGTTTCGGCTGGAATTGCCACGACAGGCCTTGGCTGTGGCTCAGTTGCAGATCACGCACCCGTTTTCCCGCAATTGTTCATCGACCCATGCGTTGGAGAAGTCACCGCGCTTCACGCTTGCAACATATTCGGCGAGTCGTGTCTTGCTGGCTTGCAGGCGTTGGATGATATCGTCGGCAAAACCGCGCGGTATGACGGCGATCCCGGTTGTGTCAGCCTTGATGATATCACCCGGATTGACGACAACACCACCGCAACAAATCGGAGTATTGATTTCCCCCGGGCCGCGATGCAGCGGTCCGAAAGGTGTTACCCCGCGGGCGTAAACTGGCAGGCCCGTTTCCTTGATGCCGTCGAGATCGCGAATCAACCCGTCGATCACATAACCTCCTATCTTGCGATGGATCGATTTGTTGGCGACCAAGTCACCCAGCACGGCATTAGACATGGCGCCGCTGCAATCCACCACCACGATGTCGCCGGGCTTGGCGATATCAAGAGCCTTGTGGACCATCAGATTGTCGCCCGGATAAAGCTTTACGGTGCAGGCAGTGCCGAGCAGTTCCTTGTCGTTGGTCTGGTTGCGGATCGCACCGTTCATTGCATAGAGCCTGTTGAGCACGTCAGAGACATCGGCGGTTTCGAATTCCCGGAATTGTTCGATAAATTCCTGTGACAAGCGCGGAAATTCGGTGCGGATCATATAGCCCGGCCCTGGAGTCATCTCCGACGACTTCGGCTTGGCCCGCGATGGCTTGTCCAGGTCAATTGCCAGAGAAACGTCCGCCTCCGCAAATTTATTGCCGATCAACTGCTGTTCGTCGAGTTTCATTGACTGCCTCACATTCGTGCTTGGCCGAGATGGCGGTATTGTAGGTTCGAGGCCAAGCCCCGAATCCATCTCATATTATGGTTACCGCGCACCAGAACGAAGGAAACATATGGGTCAATCCAAAGTGGTTAGCGGTTTACGGCTTCACGGACAGGAATCGGCAGCGTTACTGCTTAGTAGCAACGACCTTGTTCAAATACTTTGCCGGTGCGCGGGCAAAGATGCGAAGGCTGGACCATGCCAGAACAATCGATGGTAGCGGATCTCGCCAACTCGCCACGGACAGCAACAAGGAACTGACATGCAGACTGCGTAACCACTGCGCGAAGGTGATCTGGCCGGCCTGACGCATCTGCAGAAAGGCAAAGAAATCGCGCAACGGGTACCAAAACAGTTTCGTTTGCGAGTAGCTGTCAAAGTGCGGCCGCGGCTGGCCTGTGAGATGGCAGTAAACAATCAGGTCGATCGGCGCACCGGCCTCGGTGATAAGGCGCTGGGCCGCTGTGAACCTGCCATTGACCTCGATTATCTTCAGCTGTCCGTCGCGTATGTCGCGCTTGAATTCGACATTTCCGATGCCTTGCCAGCCTATCCCATCGAACAGTTTGCGGCCCATTACGGCTGTCTCGGGCAACCAGACCGACCGGTGAAAAGTGCCACCGCCGCGATTGACGGGCCAGCGGCGTATGACACTTTTCGTATATTCGTACAACATTTCGCCCGATGCGGAGCGGCACGTATTGAAGCTCGAAAGCAGGCTGTCGGGCCCAGGAATCATCTCCATCAACATGACCTTAATTCCGCGCGCGTGACACAGTTCAACTTTCTCCACGACCTCCTCAAAACCGCCGTCGACAATGAACAGCTTGCAGCCAAATTCATCCACAAAAGCACGTGAATTCAGAGGTTTTACCATGACCAATGTCTGGATTTCATTGCGAATTGCCGATAGCTCTTCGGGCGTATCGACCTCCCAGAAATTGGGCGTCGGCACGCCCACGGCGCGGGCGCGGACGAGCGTTTCCAGCTTGTCGAGCATCGCCATGCTCAGATCGGGAACGAATGCCGGGAGTTTATATTTTTGACAGAGGGCGTCGTGATGCGCCGCAAGAAATTCGAGCGATTCATCGCACATGGCAAAGACGATGGCACCTTGAAATTCCGGCAGCGGAATACCTATTAGCTACCGGTGCCATGCTTGCGCGGCGGATATTCCGCGTTCAACGGGAAATGCACGGCGGCAATGGCGCGAATATAGGGCGTGGCATCCCTTCCGGCCACTGACATAGACTTTTATGCCCAGCC
>JANONL010000093.1:0-2209 GCA_031420815.1 Sphingomonadales bacterium
GGCGCGCCCGTGACATCGACGCTTATGGGCCTTGGCGCTTATCCCGCATCGGGCGATGGGTGGCTCGGTATGCTTGGCATGCATGGCACATATGAAGCCAATATGGCGATGAACCAGTGCGACGTGATGCTCTGTCTCGGCGCGCGTTTCGATGACCGGATTACCGGTCGCTTGGATGCGTTCTCACCTGACAGCATCAAAATCCATGTCGATATCGACCGTAGTTCGATCAACAAGACGGTGCGAGTCGATTTGCCTATCGTTGCCGATGTCGGCACAGCGATCCGGCAAATGATCGACGTTTGGAAAGGCCGCAAATATCCCGCCCCTGCGCTGGGCGAATGGTGGGCCCGGATCAAGGGCTGGCGCGCAGTTGAATGCCTTAGCTATCCGGCCAATACCGACGCGATCATGCCGCAATATGCCATCGAACGGCTTTATGCCGCAACCAAAGACCGCGACCCGATCATCACCACAGAAGTCGGCCAGCACCAGATGTGGGCGGCACAGCATTTCCATTTTGAAGGTCCGAATAAATGGCTGACCAGCGGCGGCCTAGGTACTATGGGCTACGGCCTGCCTGCAGCTATCGGGGCGCAAATGGGTGACCGCAATGCACTTGTGATCGATATTGCCGGTGAAGCGTCGATCCAAATGAACATTCAGGAACTCGGTACCGCCACCCAATATCGCCTACCGGTGAAGGTCTTCATTCTCAACAATGAATGGATGGGCATGGTTCGCCAATGGCAGGAACTCACATATGAGAGCCGCTATTCGGAAAGTTATTCCGACAGCTTACCCGACTTTGTCGCGCTCGCCGAAGCTTACGGCTGGAAGGGCATACGCTGTGATAAGCCGGAAGAATTAGACGGCGCTATCGCCGAAATGCTGGCTTACCACGGCCCGGTGATGTTCGATTGCCGCGTATCGAAGGAAGCCAATTGCTTTCCGATGATTCCGTCTGGTGCCGCGCATACCGAAATGATCCTCCACGCTGACGAAGTTTCGGGCACGATGGACGACGAAGCGAAGGCTTTAGTCTGATGCGTATCAAACAAGAAGCAGCCGAGCGTCACGTGCTCACTTTGACCGTCGATAACGAGGCGGGGACGCTCGCACGGATCGCCGGCATGTTCACCTCGCGCGGTTACAATATCGATAGCCTTACTGTGGCCGATATAAGCGAAGATCACACCACCAGCCGGATCACCATCGTGACCAAAGGCCCACCGCCGGTCATCGACCAGATCATTGCGCAATGTGAACGTCTGGTGCCAGTGCATAAGGTGACCGACCTCACCGATGCAGGCCCCCATGTCGAGCGTGAGCTGGCGCTGGTTAAGGTCCGCGGTACCGGCGATCAGCGCGTTGAAGCGATGCGGCTGGCGGACATCTACCGCGCGCGCGTTATCGACGCGACGGTCAACAGCTTCATTTTTGAAATCACCGGTGGACCCGAAAAGATCGATACCTTTGTCGCGTTGATGCGCGAAGTCGGTTTGGTCGAAGTTGGTCGGACAGGTATCGTTGGGCTGATGCGCGGCAACGAAAGTTCATGAGTTCCGGCCACAAGCCGGACAACAAAAAGGGAAAGCGAGTACATGAAAGTTTATTACGACGCCGATTGCGACTTGGGCCTAATCAAAGACAAGAAGGTCGCGATTGTCGGCTATGGTAGCCAAGGCCATGCCCATGCACAAAACCTGCGCGACAGTGGCGTAAAGGACGTCGCGGTCGCGCTGCGTCCCGGTTCGGCGACTGCGCAGAAAGCGGAAGCTGCTGGGTTCACCGTAATGTCCAACGCCGATGCCGCGAAATGGGCGGACATCGTCATGATCCTCGCGCCCGATGAACATCAGGCAGCAATCTATGCTGACGATCTGCAAGCCAATATGAAGCAGGGCGCATCGCTTGCCTTTGCCCACGGCCTAAATGTCCATTTCGGATTGATCGAACCGCGCGCCGACCTCGACGTCATTATGATTGCACCCAAAGGCCCCGGTCACACAGTGCGCAGCGAATATCAACGCGGTGGCGGCGTTCCCTGCCTGGTGGCGGTCGGGCAGAATGCCAGTGGCAATGCTCATGATGTCGCCTTGGCCTATGCCAGCGCGGTCGGCGGCGGACGTAGCGGGATTATCGAGACCAATTTCCGCGAGGAATGCGAAACCGATCTGTTCGGTGAACAGGCTGTGCTCTGCGGCGG
>JANONL010000094.1:0-5606 GCA_031420815.1 Sphingomonadales bacterium
TTTCATGTCCGTCTCCCTATGCGATCAAGCGTCAATCGCTTCCTCATCCAGCTGCGCGGCATTTTCCTGAATGAAATTGAACCGGTGCTCCGGGTTCTTGCCCATCAGCCGCTCGACCAGATCGGTCACTACCGCCCGTTCTTCATATTCGTGCGGCAGGGTTATGCGGATCAGCGAGCGGGTTGCGGGGTCCATTGTCGTTTCGCGCAGCTGGCCGGGGTTCATCTCGCCCAAGCCTTTGAAGCGGCCAACGTCGATTTTTTTGTTTTTGAACACCGTCGCCTCCAATTCGGCGCGGTGCGCGTCGTCGGCAGCGTAAACGCTCTGGCTGCCGTGGGTCAGGCGGTAGAGCGGCGGGCGGGCGAGGAACAGGTGGCCGGCGCGGACGATTTCGGGCATTTCCTGAAAGAAATAGGTCATCAGCAACGTCGCGATATGCGCGCCGTCGACGTCGGCGTCGGTCATGATGATGATGCGTTCATAGCGCAGGTTGTCGGGGTTGCAGTCCTTGCGGATGCCGCAGCCCAGCGCCAGTTGCAGGTCGGCGATTTCGCTATTGCCACGGATTTTTTCGAGCGTGGCAGATGCGACGTTGAGGATCTTGCCGCGGATCGGCAATATCGCTTGTTTCTTGCGGTCACGCGCCTGCTTGGCGCTACCGCCTGCGCTATCGCCTTCGACGATGAACAGTTCGGTGCCTGCCGGATCGTCCGACGAACAATCGGTGAGCTTGCCGGGCAAGCGAACCTTGCGGCCCGAGGTTGCGGTCTTGCGCTTGACCTCGCGTTCGGCTTTGCGACGCAGCCGGTCATCGACCTTTTCGAGGATAAAACCCATCAACGCCTTACCGCGTTCCATGTTATCGGCGAGGAAGTGGTCGAAATGGTCGCGCACCGCGTTCTCGACGAGGCGCGTTGCTTCTGGGCTGGTCAGTCGGTCCTTGGTCTGGCTCTGGAATTGCGGGTTGCGGATGAAGACGCTGAGCATCAGCTCGGCTTCGTTGAAGATATCTTCCGCCGAAATCTGCACAGCTTTTTTCTGGCCGATCAGTTCGCCAAACGCACGCAAGCCCTTGGTCAGCGCCGCGCGGACGCCCGCCTCATGTGTGCCGCCATCAGGCGTCGGGATGGTGTTGCAATACCAGCTGTATGAACCGTCGGAATATAGCGGCCACGAAACCGCCCATTCGACCCGGCCTTGGCTGTCTGGGAAGTCTTGCGTACCAGCGAAGAAATCGGTGGTGGCACAGGCCCGCGTGCCAAGCTGTTCGCGCAAATGATCGGAGAGACCGCCGGGAAATTGGAACACGGCCTCGGCTGGCACATCATCGGTTGCCAAATCAGTGTCACAGCGCCAGCGGATTTCCACGCCTGCGTACAAATACGCTTTCGACCGCGCCAAGCGGAACAGCCGCGCCGGTTTGAACTTCGCTTCAGGTCCGAAAATTTCGGTGTCCGGCGTAAACGCAATTGTCGTGCCGCGCCGGTTGGGCGTTGGCCCCAATTCTTCCAGCCCGCCTAGCGCAAGACCTTTGGAAAAACGTTGTCGGTAAAGTTGCCGGTTTCGCGCAACCTCGACGACGGTATCATCAGATAGCGCGTTGACCACCGACACGCCGACACCGTGCAAACCGCCCGATGTGGCATAGGCCTTGTCCGAAAACTTGCCGCCCGAATGCAGCGTGGTCAGGATGACCTCTAATGCCGACTTATCAGGAAATTTCGGATGCGGATCGATGGGAATACCGCGACCATTGTCGCTGATCGTCAGCCGGTTTCCTGCGGCCAGATAGACCTCGATCCGGTTAGCGTGTCCGGCCACCGCCTCGTCCATCGAGTTGTCGAGCACCTCGGACGCCAGATGATGCAATGCGCGTTCGTCGATGCCGCCGATATACATGCCCGGACGCCGCCGGACGGGTTCCAACCCCTCCAGCACCTCAATCGTGGAAGCATCATATTCGTTGGAAGCAGCGGTCGCCGCAGCGCCGCCGCCAAACAGGTCATCACTCATGCAATGCCTATAAGACGCAGCGAGTCACCCACGCAAGCGCGTTGCGACTTGGGGTGCAATCGTCTGTGGATATTTCGTCGAAGCGACACGGCTTTGTAGCCACATTAAGTGCCGAGCCTGTCGAAGCATGCCTAGCCGACAAGCGTGCTGCGACAGGCCCAGCACTACGGTTTGTCGTCGGTAGCTGTGAGCTCTTATCTTACCCGCGGTCCGCCAAATGGCATTGGCGGGGGAGGGCGTCGCACGCCGCGCGGCAATTGAGCCTGATACGCGCGGCCACAATGTTCGACGCAGTAAGGGAAGCCCGGATTTACGGCGACGCCGCAGAAATGGAAGTCAGCTTCACCCGGATGGCCCATCGGCCAACGGCAAACGCGCTCGTTAAGGTCGAGCAGCGAGGTCTTGGTGGCCATTTCAGCGCTTGGCTTGGCTGGAACAAGGCGGCGTGGCGGCGCGGGCGGGATTGGTGCTTGCTGATCGCCGGGGCCTTGGCGCATGAAGCCGCCGGGTCCGATAGAGACGATGCGCGGCATCGCCGTCGTCGCACGTTCGGCTTGCGCGTCGGCTAGAGCAGGGGTTGTTTCCTGACGCGGCGCAGGGGCGGCGGGTGCCGCCATACGCGGCTTCATCGATGCGGGCTCTGCGCTTGCAGGCTTTGGCGGTGATTTCTTGAGGCCTGTTTTCTTCTCTGGCTCGTTGGCCTTAACCGGCGACGGACGTGATTTCAGGCCAAGGCGGTGTGCCTTGCCGATGACAGCATTGCGGCTGACACCACCGAGTTCATCGGCGATCTGGCTTGCGGTCAGGCCCTTTTCCCAAAGGGTCTTCAATTGGTCGATCCGCTGGTCAGTCCAGGCCATGTTTGCTCCAAAAAATATATGCTATAAATTATACCGACCGCGCGCCGCCTTGGCGCGATTGCGCCTTGCGGTCGAAGCTGCAAGCCGATAGTCGATTGCGCGATGAGTATCTACAATAAAACACCGCCCCACCGACGACATAGTTCAGATAGGGATTCGAGCGCACAAGTGCAACTGCAACAAGGCAGTTATGTCATCAGGAACGTCAACTGGATTGGCCTGAAGACGCTGTATATGAAAGAAGTGCGCCGGTTTTTTAAGGTGCAGTTGCAGACGGTGTGGGCACCCGCGATTACGACATTGCTTTATCTCATTATTTTCACCGTCGCACTGGGCGGGATGAGGCCAACAGTGCTCGGTGTGTCATTCGCCGATTTCATCGCACCCGGCCTCATCATCATGGGGATGATGCAAAACGCCTTTGCCAATTCGAGCTTCTCACTGTTGGTCGGCAAAATACAGGGTACCATCGTCGATTATCTGATGCCGCCGCTGTCCAATGCCGAAGTGCTGGCGGCATTAACCGGTGCATCGGTTACCCGCGCTGCCTTGGTTGGCGGTGCGATCTGGCTGGCGATGGTGTTTTGGCCAGACGTCAACGTGACCCCGGTGCATTTATGGGCGGTGCTGTGGTTCGGACTGATGGGTTCGACGATGCTGGCATTGATCGGTATATTGACGTCGATCTGGGCAGAAAAATTCGATCATGCCGCCGCAATCGGCAACTTCATCGTTGCACCTGCGGCCTTGCTGTCAGGGACATTCTACTCGGTGGACAAGCTTGCCCCCGCGTTTCAAGCGGTGAGCCACGCAAACCCGTTCTTCTATGCAATTTCGGGATTTCGGTACGGATTCATCGGCAGCGCCGACAGCCCCATCGAGTTCGGTGCCTGGCTGCTGCTCGGCATCAACGTTGCGCTTGGAACAACATGCTATCTGCTGCTGCGGTCGGGGTGGAAATTGCGGGCTTAGCGCTTGTTTCTTCCTTTTAATATTTTGTCATTCCCGCGAATGCGGGAATCCATGGACTGACTTATCGGTTCAAGTCGAACCATAAGTCGCGCCACTCGGGATTCGATTGCTCGATCAAATCGATCTTCCATGCGCGGTTCCATTTCTTGAGTTGTTTTTCGCGCTTTATTGCATCTCGGACATCTGCATAATGTTCGTAATACACCAACCTCGTCGTCCGGTTGTCCTTGGAGAAACCGGCAAGCATTTTCTCCCGATGCTCATGGATGCGCCGGTGCAAATCGTTGGTCATCCCAATATAAGTCGTGCCATTCTTTTGGCTGGCCATGATGTAGACGTAGTAGATTGGCGACACGGTCAGGCCATGGATTCCCGCGTTCGCGGGAATGACAAAATAGTGGGTTGTAATGGCATTTAACCAGCCACCATCTACCGCGTTGCCGTCCAAGTCTGCGCCTGACAGAATGGGCCAATGCACCCCTTGACGACCAGATTGCCCGACTTGCCCTTATAGACCACCGAGCGGTAGGTTTTGCCGGACTTCGGGTCGTAGATCCGGCCCTTCCATTCATCGCCCACAGCTTTGAAACCGGTGAGAATGTTCATGCCAAGCAACGTGCGACCGCGCAGCGCTTTGTCAGGGTTGTTAATGTCCTTCTGGCCGACGCCACTGGGCGGAGTGACCAAGAACTTGGCCAGCTTTCCGCAAATGGTAGCGCCGCATTCATAGATTTCGACAACGCCGTCCTTGCTTTGCGTTACCCAGCGACCGGTAATCGGTGCCGCTGCCTGTGCAGAAAATGACAATGATGCTGCGACTGCCAATACAGCCCATTTATAACCTGAAATCATATTCTCTCCTCGGCGTCGTCGTGCTACGCGACGGGATATGAACGAAATCCTGCTTTATGACTACTGGCGTTCGTCCGCCAGTTACCGCGTCCGCATTGTGCTCAATCTGAAAGGCGTGAAATACACTTCTGTTCCGACCAGCCTTCTGGACGGCGACCATAAAGCGCCAGAATATGTCGCGCGCAACCCGCAGGGTTTTGTCCCGATGCTCCACATTGACGGCCATGACCTGACGCAGAGCCTGGCGATTATCGACTATCTGGACGCCAACTATCACGAGCCGAAAATGGTTTCGTCCGACCCGGTAATGCGCGCGAAAACGCTGGCGCAGGCGCTGGTGATTGCGGCGGACATTCATCCGATCAACAATTTGCGGATACTGAAATATCTGAAGGACATGCTCGGGCAGGAACAGGCGGCAATCGACGACTGGTACCGGCACTGGGTAGCCGAAGGCTTTACCGCGTTGGAGGCAATGGCACCCGATGACGGTCTGTTCGGTAGCGATTTGCCCAATCTGGCGGACGTTTGCTTGGTCCCGCAAATGGCCAATGCCCGGCGGTTCGATACGCCGTTGGCGGCGTTTCCAAAGCTGGTGCGGATCGATGCAGCGCTGACAGCGATGCCGGCATTTGTCGCGGCACATCCCGACGCGGTGAAGCCTGCCGAATGAGGAAATTTTGCGGCGTCACGCTGCCGCTACTAGCGGTGGTATCGCCGCGATTCATCCGGTTTGGCATTCGCCTTGTTGCCCGATAAGAAGATGCCATGTCTAAACCCAAACTAACGCTCGCGGAATTTCTGCCTTATCAGCTCTCGATAACCTCGAACGCGGTCAGCGACCTGATCGCTCGTGCCTATCGCGGGAAGTTCGCGCTCAAGATACCCGAATGGCGGTTGATGGCGGTG
>JANONL010000095.1:0-3004 GCA_031420815.1 Sphingomonadales bacterium
CTTCTTCTTCGGCTGGCGCTGCTTCCTGTGCGAATGACGGCGTTGAGATCAACGCCAGACCGAGTGCCAATGGCGCTGCGGCATATTTCAAATTGCTCATACGTGTGTTTTTCACGGTATAGCCCCTATAAAAGCCGTCAGCCAACTACCCCTAAAAGAGTGCTGACCGACCTGTTAAATTCCCCAGATTCCTGTGGTTTCCGTCCGCGTTCGGGACAAAGAAACACCGCATAGACTCCCCGGGTTGAGCCGTCCTTGACGCAAAAGCGTAGGCTGCGCAACGAAGTTACCGCTGTGCAATAAGATTATGTCGCGGCTGTCACCTTTATGCAACAGTCGCACAAATGCTCGATTTCTTGCCCGTCGCATCTGGGGAACGGTCCGTCCAATTTCATTCATGACAGCGACAGGCCTTGTCGTTAAAGGGTCGCAAACCATTATCCGAAAGGGCGATCAGCCACATGTTGTTGCGTTTACCTGTTTTGAAACCATTTTTTGGCCTCACTCTTGCTATGCTGGCATCGTTCGGCGGTGTGAATTCTGTCGCAGCGCAGCCGTTGCCCGCGAATCCGGTCGCGCCTGCACCGGCTGCCGCTGACCCAGAAAACATACTGCATCTCGATCTGTCCACCGGTGGGCGGGTGACCATCCAGATGTACCCTAATGTTGCTCCGGCGCATGTCGAGCGTATCAAGGCGCTGACACGAAAGGGTTTTTACAATGGTTTGGTGTTTCACCGCGTGATTGACGGCTTTATGGCGCAAACCGGCGACCCGACCGGCACCGGCCAGGGCGATTCCGACCTGCCCGACCTGAAGGCTGAGTTTAACCCGACGCCGCATTTGCGCGGCACCGTATCGATGGCGCGGACCAATGAACCCGATAGCGCCAATAGCCAGTTTTTCATCTGCTTCCAGCCGCGCTTCAGCCTCGACAACAAATATACGGCGTTCGGACGGGTGACATCGGGTATGCAATATGTCGATACGATTGCCCGCGGCGAACCACCAACGCAGCCTGACAAAATCGTGCAGGCGTCGATTGCTGCGGACAATTTGCCGCCGCCTGTGCTTGCACCTGCCACAGCGCCCTTGCCAGTGGCCGCAACCAGCGAACGCCCCACAATTTCGGTTGATAACCTGAACGGCAATTGATTTTCTTAACGCCGTTCGTGTCGAGCGAAGTCGAGACACCCTGAGGTTACGCGCGACTGATGGGCCTCTCGACTGCGCTCGAGGCGAACGGGATCTGGCGGATACATATCTCCGATGCGCGTTGACCTCTTCGATTTCGACCTGCCACCCGAACGGATAGCGCTGCGCCCGGTCGTGCCGCGCGATGCGGCGCAGATGTTGTGCGCTTCGGGCGGCGGTGCAATCGCCGACCGCCATGTAAGCGATTTGCCGTCGCTGCTCCGTGCCGGTGACTGCCTTATTTTCAACGACACCCGCGTTATACCGGCCCAGCTTGAAGGACGGCGCGGTGACGCAAAGATCGGCGCGACGCTGCACAAGCGGATCGACTTGCGACGCTGGCAGGCGTTTATCAGGAATGCCAAACGGTTGCGGGTGGGTGAAACCGTCGATTTCGGTGCAGGCGTGACCGCACTTGCCGAAGCGCGGCACGAGGACGGCAGCTTTAATTTGATGTTTGCGGGCGACGAGCCGGTCGAAATGTTGTTGGCACGCGCGGGCACCATGCCCCTTCCCCCCTATATTGCCGGGAAACGCCCAACCGACGACCGGGATGCGCAAGACTATCAGACAATGTTCGCTGAAAAAGACGGCGCAGTCGCAGCGCCGACGGCTGCGCTCCATTTTACGCCAGATCTGATGGCGGCGATAGCGGCGGCGGGTGTCGAAACCGCGACGCTGACGCTGCATGTTGGCGCAGGCACCTTCCTGCCGGTCAAGGCCGACGATACCGCTGACCACAAGATGCACAGCGAATGGGGGCAGATTGATGCGGCGACCGCCGAACGGCTGAATGCGATGCGGGCGGCTGGCGGCAGGTTGATCGCGGTGGGCACGACAACGCTGCGGCTGGTCGAAAGTGCGGCGGACGCGAACGGCATAATCCAGCCATTTGCCGGCGACACCGACATCTTCATCACGCCGGGTTACCGGTTCAAGGCAATAGGCGGGCTGATGACTAACTTCCATCTGCCCAGGAGCACATTGTTTATGCTGGTCAGCGCGCTGATGGGGCGCGAAACAATGATGGCGGCTTACGATCACGCCATCGCTAACAATTATCGTTTTTACTCGTACGGCGACTCCAGCCTGCTCATTCCTTAGCGACGCCATGCCCCTTGAGCTCGTCGCCGGTTAACCGGACGATATGGAGCACATTGGTCGAACCCGGTGTTCCGAACGGCACACCCGCCATGATGATGATCCTGCCACCGGCTTGCGCCAAATGATGGCGCAGCGCCATTCGCCTGCCCTTGGCGACCATTTCTTCGAATGAACCGATATCTTTCGTCCGCACCGAATGCGCGCCCCACAACAACCCCATCCGCCGCGCGGTCGCGATATGCGAGGTCAGCACAAGCAGCGGCACCGACGGCCGTTCGCGCGCAATCCGCCGCGCCGTCGATCCGGACGACGTGAAGCAAATAATCGCGCTGGTATCGATGGTCTGGACGATTTGCGAAGCCGAAGCGGCGAGCGCATCGGCGGTCGTTGCATCGGCGCGGATTTCGGTGAAATGGACGCGGGCGTAATAATCGGGGTCGCTTTCGACCTGCATCGCAATCCGGTCCATCATCGACACTGCCTCGATCGGCCACGCGCCCGCCGCAGTTTCCGCCGACAGCATGATCGCATCGGCACCGTCATAGATTGCGGTTGCGACATCGGATACTTCGGCGCGCGTCGGCGACGGAGAGGTTATCATCGACTCGAGCATCTGCGTCGCCACAACCACGGGCTTTCCCATCCGCCGAGCAGTGCTGACGATTTTCTTTTGCAGCGACGGCACCTGTTCAGGCGGCAACTCCACC
>JANONL010000096.1:0-3093 GCA_031420815.1 Sphingomonadales bacterium
TGATGGTGATTACGTGCTCGATGGATTGCGTCCGGCACCCTATACGATCCGCGTCGACGCTGGAGGCACGCCAATCGAGCGCCGTGTGGTTTTGAGCATCGGCCAGAGCGCAACGCTAGATTTGGCACCCCAAGCCGAAGGTACCGAGATTGTCGTCACTGGCGGACGCTCGCTAGTTGAAAGCAAAACCAGCGAAGTCGCGACCAACGTCAGTCAAGAGCAGATCCGCAGGCTACCGCAAACCGACCGTAACTTTCTGTCGTTCACCCAATTGGCACCGGGCGTCCAGTATAATGACAGCGAAACCAATCGCGGTTTCCGCAGCGGCGCCTCCACCAGTTCGGGGGTGAACGTCTTCATTGACGGCGTTTCGCTGAAAAACTCGGTACTCGATCAGGGTGTGGCGGGCCAACAGGACAGCCGTGGTAACCCATTCGGCCAGCTAGCGGTTCAGGAATTTCGGGTGCTCACCCAGAACTATAAGGCCGAGTATGAGCAGGCTTCGGCGGCAATCGTAACCGCAATCACTAAATCGGGGACCAACGAATTCCACGGCGAAGTGTTTGGCGCGTATACCGACAAGAGCCTTTCGAAGAAGAGTATATTCGACATTGACGCTAACCGCCCCGAGCCTGCTTTCAAACGCAAGCAATATGGTGCTGCGCTTGGCGGACCGATCATACAGGACAAATTGTTCTTCTTCGTTTCGTATGAGGGCAATGATCAGGACCGTGCGACCAACGTGATACTGGGCAACCGCACTGCTCCGTTTCTTGCGCAGTTCGGAAAATTTGAAGGCGCTTTCGTCAGTCCGTTCCGCGGCGATAATTTCTTCGGCAAACTGACTTGGACCCAGGATTCGGACAACACCGTCGACCTTTCCTATTCGAAGCGGATGGAAACCGACATTCAGGGCTTTGGCGGAACGACCTCGCGCGAAGCGGCGGAAAACAAGAAGAACGATATCAGCACCTATTTGCTGAAATGGACGCACCGCGGCGACGGCTTCATCAACGAATTCTCGATGGATTATCTTGATTACAACTACAATCCGACGTCGCTTAACCCCGACAGTCCGACCTTTGAATATCAGGGTATTGTGACCTTTGGCGGCAAGGATGGCAGTCAGGATGTACGTCAGCAGGCGATGACAGTGCGCAACGACTTTACCTACACCGCGCTCGACAACCATGTGATCAAGCTCGGCTTGAAATATTCGGCGCAGGATTACCAGTTCAGCAAATTGTTCAATGTTCAACCCAAATATGTGTTCCAGGGACCGGATTTCTCGTTCCCGCGTCAGGCATTTCTCGGGCTCGGTAACCCCCGGATCGATGCTTCCAACAATGTCTGGGGCGCCTATATCCAGGATGATTGGGACCTGACCGACAAGTTGCAGATCAATCTGGGGCTTCGCCTGGACCGCGAAAGCAACATGTTCAACAATGATTATGTGACGCCCGCCCGCGCCGCGACATTGCTTCGGGCCTTGCCGCAAACCAGCTATTTCGATGCTAACAATTACATCACAGACGGCACCGACCGCCCGGCGAGGAACCTGCTCCAGCCGCGCATCGGTTTCTCTTATGATTTCAACGACGACCAGCGGACCGTGCTTTTCGGTGGCTATGGCCGTTATTACGACCGTAACGTATTCAACAACACATTGGATGAGAAATTCCGCCTGCAATATACCATCGGCCGGTTTGAATTCTCGTCCGACGGTTTGCCGCGCAATGGCAGCCCGACGGTGCTGTGGAATCCGGCCTATCTGACGCGCGACGGCCTGATCGCGCTTCAGGCGACCGCGCTCACCGGACTGCCCGAACTGTTCGCGGTCAAGAACAATGCAAAGGCACCGTCGACCGACCAGTTCAGCCTTGGCATCCGCCAGAAGTTCGGCGACTGGAACGCATCGGTCACCGGCAGCTATATCAGGGGGCAGAACGGCTACACGCATCTGTTTGCCACCCGCAATAGCAATGGCCTGGGCGGATGCTGCAATACTGCACTCGCCAATGCAGCCGGATTTGCCAACGTTCTGATCGGCTTCGATGGGCTGGATACGCGGTACAAGGCGCTCTATGTCACTATCGACAAGCCTTACAATCCTTCCGACGGTTGGGGTGTCGGCCTTGCCTACACACTGCAAAAAGCCGAGCAGAACGGTAACGATCTGTTCAGTCTTGACAAGGTGCTGCCCAAAGATTTCGGATTCCGCGACAAAGCGGGCGTGGAACGGCATGCAATTGTTTTGACCGGTCTTATCGATTTGCCATTGGGTATCAAATTCTCGACGCTCACCAAATTGGGCAGCGGGCAGGCGTTTCAGGTGTTCGATGCCAACACCGCACCGTTTTTCGACATCAATACCACTGTGATCCGTTCGGCCTTCCCCGACAAAAACTGTCTCGGCATTTTTGCGCGGTGCGAGGTCGATATCACCTTTGAAAAGGATTTTGTGATTTCGAACGACCACACGCTTTCGTTTGCGGTCGATGTGTTCAACGTGTTCAACAACAAAAACTATACGTCGTTCAACAGCTTTGTTTGTTGCGGTGCGCCGCCGTCGGATTTCCGCTTTGGTGAACCAAACGCGTTGTTAACCTTGCCACGTCGTATCCAGTTCCGCGCGGCCTATCGTTTTTAGGCCCGGGGTTGCAAAGCCTGCGTCGATCAATCCTCCCTGATCGGCGCAGGCTATTTTTTGAGTCATGCAGCAGGGGGTGATTGGACTTTTATGTTATTCGACCGTCGGCAAATCTTATTGGCTACCGCCGGCGGTATGCTTGCGGGATGCAGCACGCTGCCAAGCGGAGTTAAGCCGGGCAGCAACCCGTCATCGGGGTTTTCCATCGCCGATCTCAGCCGCCGCACCTTCGACTGGTTCTGGGATCTGGCCGACCCGAAAACCGGGCTGGTGCCCGACCGTTGGCCGACACCGTCTTTCGCCAGTATTGCCGCCGTCGGTTTCGGGCTGACGGCGTATCCTTATGGTGTCGAAAAGGGTTGGATAGCCCGTGCAGCAGCGCGTGAGCGAACGCTCAACACGCTGCGGTTTTTCGATCGCGCGCCGCAGGGTGATGCAAGGAC
>JANONL010000097.1:0-7557 GCA_031420815.1 Sphingomonadales bacterium
GGTGATCCGATGGGCGCGTCGATATCGTGACGACCGGGGGCGAACCGCGCTCCGGTCCAGACATGCACCCACTCCGTCGCGTCGTCACCGGGCAGGTAAACGGCGCGCGTCACGGCACCTTCCTCGATTACGGGTGCCACCATCAGGTCTGCGCCATAGAGATACTGGTCCTGAATCGTGAAAGTATTGCGGTCGCCGGGATAATGCAGGAACACCGCACGCTGCGCTGGCAGTCCGGTCGCGGTCGCCTCATCGCACAGATGCCGCACCCACGGCGCGAGTGCCGCATGCACCCGGCTCCACCGAACAAACCCGGCGAGCAGTTCGGGCGTCGAATCGATCTGTAGATTATCGTCGGGCCGGTTGCCCTCATGCGTGCGCATCACCGGCGTGAACGCGCCGAGTTCGTACCAGCGCTGCATCAGTTCCTCGGTGCGGACATTGCCATGCAGGCTGGTATAGCCGCCGACATCGCTATGGCTATACGCGTTGCCCACAAGCCCCGCCGAAAGCGCCGCCGTGATGACCGTACCAATGCCGTCATGCCGCGAGAAGTCGACCGATTGGTCGCCTGCCCAGAGGAGGGGGCAATATTGCTGCGCGCCGGTAAAGCCCGCGCGCATAAAGAACAGCGCATCGCCTGTCCGTCCGCGCGAGGCGACTGCATCGGCATTGACCTTGGCCCAATGGACCGGCCAGAGGTTATGCTCCTCCATCGGGTCGCCGTTGTGGAGCCGCAAATCAACCGGCAAATACTCGCCGAAATCGGCCATCCAGCCGTCGAGCCCGAAATCGAGCATTTGCTTGCCGATGATTTCTTCGGAAAACCAGGCGGCGGCAGATTCGTTGGTGAAATCGACTACACCCGCTTCGAACTCGCCGAAATCGACAGCATAAGGCTCGTCGCCGTCAAGCTTGAGCGCCAGATATCCCAGCCGTGCCGCCTCTGCATATTGCGGACCGTCAACCGCCAGATAGGGGTTCACATAGCCTAGAAAGCGGATGCCGCGCGCCTTCAGATCGGCAATCTTGGTCGGCAGCTCGGGATAGCGCTCGGCGTTCCACTGCCAGTCCCAAAACAGTCGCCGTCCGAAGCTGGTCTGGCGAACACCAACCCAATCCTCGCACCACAGGCCGGACACGGCGGCACCGGCAGCAATGATCTTTTCCAGCCGCGCAAAACTGTTTGCTCCGTCCTTTAGTCCCACAATTGCACCGCCAATGGCCCAATCGGGTAGCGCTCGTTTTGTCCAAGAAGGATGGGGAATTATTTGAACAAGCGCGGCGGGTGTGTCTGCCCTGTGCAATTCGATGACCGCACTTTTATGCCAGGTATTGAACCGGTGGCGGGCGCTGTCGGTAAAATCCAGTTCGCTGTATCTGCCGCCCAGCATCCGTGCCGAATAGCCCCGGGATGACAGAAATGTGGGCTCGGGATAATTCGTTGTCCAATAATCTCCGCCCGCAAATGACCCATCCGCGCTCATGGTGTCGGTTAGCGGCGTGCCGGGTTCGCGGCCTACCCCCGGTTCGCTGGTCCATACCGGAAAGCGCCGCCCATTCAGGGCAAGATGGCTCATCTGTTCACCGCCGCCCCAGACATGCTCGTCCGGTTCGGCGACAAAGTCGATTTGTATCCGGTCGAAGCCGTCTTGCAATGCGCGGACGATCAGGACGGCGGGGTAAGGGTGTTCCTCCGGTACGCAATCCACCGCAACCATTGCTTCGCCACCCGGGCGATCAGAAAGTCCGAGTTGTCTACCGAGATAGGGTACAACGTGCCCGAGAACCCGCTCATCCTTCGGCGCATCCTCCATCCGGAAATTGCCGCGCACCATCGTCACCGTCGGATTGCCCTTCGCGATCCGGAACGCAGGCGCATCGACGCGGTGGCGCAGGATTAGACGGTCGCCGAGCATCAGGTCGAACCCGTCATCCTTTGCTTCGAACCTTGCGGTCACCGCGATCCTCTCCAACCCGTTCCTCGTTCCGGCTCTCTGTTGTGAGAAAGCCACACGTCACCGAAACTCGTTAAATGCTCCGTATGACACCGCTTGACATAACAAGCCTGTTTCGGCATTGCAAGGCACGTAAAACGGGGTGCGCACATCATGCGCCAATAATAGTTTGCGATATAAATCAATATATTGCTGGCATGAACAGCAGTCATTTAGTGGGAGGCACCAAATGTTAAATTCCAAAAATACGCCACAAAAATATTTTCGTGCAGCATTGCTCGGCGGCACCGCTATTGCGTTCGCCACAGCCACGCCAGCGATGGCGCAGGTCGAAGAAATCGTTGTCACCGCGCAAAAGGTCGAGGAAAATGTGCAGGATGTGCCAATTGCCATTACCGCCGTCTCGGGCGACGCGCTGACCGCCGCTGGCACTACCAGCCTGGAAAATCTGAGCCAGCTCGTGCCGTCGGTAACCTTCCGCAAGGGCACGACCAACGCCAACTCCGCTGTCGTCCTGCGCGGCGTCGGCACCATTTCGTTCTCGATTGCCGCTGAACCGAGCGTATCGACCGTCGTTGATGGTGTCGTTCTCAGCCGCTCGGGCCAGGCCTTTGCCGATCTCGTCGAAATCGAACGCCTCGAAGTGTTGCGCGGTCCGCAGGGAACATTGTTCGGCAAGAACGCATCGGCGGGTCTGATCAATGTCGTTTCAAAGGGCGGCGCTGACACCTTTGAAGGCGAAGTGACGGCGGAATATTATCAGGGCGACGAAGTCCGCACCCGTGCGACCATCGCCGGACCATTGGCGCAAGACCTGACCTTCCGCGCCAATGCGTTCTTTGGCAAATACAAAGGCAACATCACCAACGTTGTGCCGTTTGCTACCCGCGACCGCAAGATCAACGGTTATGAACATGTCGGCTTTCGCGGCTTGCTCGATTTCGACAATGGTCCGGCGCGGATCAAGATTATCGCCGATTATTACGAAGCCGATGATGATTGCTGCGGCGAAGTCACCGGCGTGTCGCGCGGTGCGGTCTTGAACGCCGAACTGAACTTGCCGCTCGGCGTCGCGCAGGGTGAAAACCAGAGGTTCGTCAACCATAATCTGGTCACCCGGTCGCTTGACCGCCAATATGGCATCACCGTCAACGCCGATTTCGATGTGCTGACCGACCATACGCTGAGCGCGATCTATGGCTATCGCAATTGGAACAATGAAGAGCTGCGCGAAGGCGATTTCCTGCCGAGAGCAATTGTCGGCACTCCCGAACTGCATGACCGTGGCTTTGTCGAGACCGACCAAAGCTCGCTCGAACTGCGTTTGGCGTCTGACCAGAGCAAAATGTTCAAATATCAGGTCGGTGGCTTTTACTGGAAATCGGAGAATACGCAGGACTTTACCCGCCAGGCAGTTCGCTGCACGACATCGACATTGCCGGTTGATCCGCGGACCGGTGCGCGTCCGTGCAATCTGACCGATACGGTCAACACGCTGTTTCCGACCGCGACATCGCGCAGCTTGGTCGACATAGAAAACTACGCTGTGTTCGGTCAGGCCACGTATGATTTCACCGACTGGATCGGTCTGACCGTTGGTGCCCGCTGGACGCATGACGCGATCGACTTTGCCCATCGCCGTGCGCCTGCGGTCAACCGCACAACCGGCTTGCCGCTTCCTGCCAGTGCGCTTGGCGGTACGGGTGTAAACGTCAATCCGGCGGGTGGCCTGCTAACCAACGCACGTCCGGGCAATGGCACCGTGCTTTCCACAGGTTCGTCTTCTAACAGCAACTTTTCAGGCAAGGCGGTGTTGACTGTAAAGCCGACCGAAGACATCATGTTTTATGGCAGCTACACGCGTGGCTATAAGGGCCCCGCGTTCAACGTGTTCTTCAACCATGTGGCACCCGATAACGCGGTGCCGATTGACGAAGAAACATCGGATTCATTTGAAGCCGGTTTCAAAAGCCGCTTTGCCGACAACCGGATCCAATTGAACGCAGCTGCATTCCAAGTGACATATGACGGTTTTCAGGCAAATAACTTCATCGTGTTGAACGGCACCACGATCAGTAACCTTACCAATGCAGGTCAGGTGCGCAGCACCGGCTTTGAGATCGACGCGCTGGCTAACCCGACCGAAGGCCTCGATCTGTTTGCCAACGTTGCTTATGCCGATGCCAAGGTTCGCAAGTTCAACCCGAACCCGCTGACCAATGCGCCAGACGCTCGCAATGGTACCAAATTGCCGCTGGCCCCGGCATGGAGCTGGAACATCGGTGCAGCCTATGAAACACCGTTCAATATTTTCGGCGCTGAAGCAAAGGTCTATGTTCGCACCGCCTACAACCATGTCGGCTCGCAATTCTCCGACCTTGGCCAAGGCGGGCCGATTGATAGCTATGGCTTGTGGAATGCCAGCGTCGGTTATTCGGATGCCGACGATAATTGGCGGCTGACCTTCACAATGCGTAATATCACCGATGACAGCTACGTGCTGCTC
The DNA here is from genome assembly GCA_031420815.1 of Sphingomonadales bacterium. GTDB lineage: Bacteria > Pseudomonadota > Alphaproteobacteria > Sphingomonadales > Sphingomonadaceae > Sphingorhabdus_B. The sequence continues at coordinate 4,465 of JANONL010000097.1, forward strand.
AACACCAACGCCGGCCAGCGCCTGCACATTCCGCGTGATGCCGACCGTTACATGGGGGCGAGTTTACGCGTCCGTATTTAAAAACGTTGCCCGAAATCGGGTCGCATAAGGGGGCTGGAATCCAACAGGGTTCCGGCCCTTTTGTTTGTCGATTTGTAAGGGGGAAAGCCAGGACGGGTGGCGCGAGACCAGTAGCAAACCACCCGTCCAAGCTTCAAGTGGGTGTTGAACAACAGACACTTTGCACCGGCTGTGCCAGTTTGAACCTACTGTTACAAATCAATGCATTAGATAGTTTCGGCAAAATTAACTTTCTCGGGACTGTAAAGCCTTTCGACAAAATACCGAGCGCTGAAGACAAACACCGTTTACACCTGTAGTCGTTTCGATTACAGGTGTAGTCGGAGATTCGATATGCAAGAACGTATCAGTGACGCCGAACTGGCGATCATGGAAATTCTTTGGGAACAAGCGCCGCTGACCGCGACCGATGTTGCGTCGCGGGTACTGGCTGATCGCGACTGGTCGCTGGCGACGGTGAAGACCCTATTGTCGCGGCTGCTGGCAAAGGCCGCAGTCGAGCACCGCGCCGATGGCAGGCGTTTCCTGTATTCGCCACTGGTTGAGCGCGAGGATTATGTCGCGGGCGAATCGAAACGGCTGGTCGACCGGTTGTTCGGTGGTAAATTCATGCCCCTGGTCGCACACTTGGCCGAGCAGGAAAAGTTGAGCGATACCGACATTGCCGAGATTGAGAAATTGCTGAGGGAGATGAAATCATGAGCCAGTCTTTGATGGGCACGTGGGTTTTCGATAGCCTGCTGGTCACTAGCGCGTTGATGGCAGCGATATTATTGGTCCGACGTCCGGTGGCGAAGATATTCGGTGCGGGCGTCGCTTATGCGTTGTGGCTTATCCCAGCGGCGCGGATGCTGATGCCGAGCTTGACGGGAGAGGCTGCGCTGGCAGGCGAAAGTTCGCAAGCGGTGCGCGATGCGGTTCGCGAGTCCATCCTTTCAGGTGCAATCACCGCCGAACCGGTCGCTACGGTGGCCGCAAGCCCCAACATAGACTTTGCTGCACTGGCGATCACGCTTTGGCTCGGCGGCGCTATATTGTTCTTCATCGTCCAGATGATTCGCTATGCCTCGATGCGTGACGACCTGTTGTCGGAGGCCGAAGAACTGGCCGTGATCGATGGCGTCCGTGTTGTCGCATCGGATCAGGTGGCAGGGCCACTCGCTTTCGGCCTGTTGAAACGCTACATCGCGGTGCCGCAGGATTTCACCAAAGCCTATTCGCCCGCCGAACGCGAACTGGCGATCGCGCATGAAATGGCGCACCATAAATCGGGCGACCTGTTTGCCAATCTGGCGGCATTTATCGTGCTGTGTCTGATGTGGTTTAACCCGGTTGCGTGGATGAGCTGGAGCGCGTTCCGTTTTGACCAGGAGGCAGCGTGCGACGCCCGCGTGATGGCCGGAAAGGACGCCGCACAGCGCGAGATTTATGGCCGCGCCTTGGCGCGCACCGCCTTTGACGGCGTACCAACATTTGCAACTGCGCTGAATTCCCCCAAAACGATAATAGAAAGACTGCGGAGACTGACCATGAAAGACGCCAGCAAACAGCGCCGTTCTGTGGGTAAGCTGGGCATATTGACCGCCGCTGCAATCATCCTGCCGCTGACCGCGACGATTGTGCCCGCTGTTGGTGCACATGACGAGCTGGTAGCCGAAGAAGCCACGCCGACAATCGCCAAAAAACATGTCAAAGTAGTCAAGATTTCACTCGGCACTACGGTGGATGGCAAAGCCCAAGGCGCAGTCGTTAAAACGATATTGCGCGACGGCACATCTTATATTTTTCACAGCGACAAGGCTCTCTCCGATGAAGATATCGACAAGGTAATTGCCGAAGCGAACGAGTCCCGCTTCGAAGCCGACCAGTCTCGCGTAGAAGCGGAAAAAGCACGCGCAGAAGCCGAAGGCGCTATGTCTGAAGCAGACGGAGCGCGGGCGTCGGCAGAAGTGGCAAGAGCCCATGCCGAGGTCGCACATGTTCACGCGGTGGCGTCGGCGTCATCCTATGTGCCCGAAATTGACATCAGCGAAATTACCAAAGAATGCAAAGACGGCCAGCCCGTCACTACCAATGTGGAAGGCTTTGACGGCAAAAACAGATCGCGCGTTAAAATCGTGATGTGTGGCAAGGGGCAGGCCAGATTCGCTCGGATTGAGGCGATTAAAGGCTTGCGCGAAGCCCGCGCCGAAATCGCTTTGGAAGAGGATATGCCCAAGAGCATCCGCAAAGATGTAATAGAAAAACTGGAAGAACAGATTCGCAAGCTCGAGGCCGAAACCGATAAAGCGGGCTGATACCGGTTCGAAACTTTCAGCTCCCCGGCTTTAGTTTCGAGAAACTTGAGGCGCTTTTCTAGGACTGCCTCTTTTTCTTTGCACCGCCACATGCCACATAAGCCATATGAGCGATTGGCCCGACACCATCCACGCAGGCGAAACCGAGCAGCACGAACCACTTGTGCGCCGCGTGCTTGCGCCCAATCCATCGCCTTACACCTATACCGGCACGCAAACTTGGCTGGTGGGGGCAGGCAGCGATGTCGCCGTCATCGACCCCGGGCCTGCGGGTGATGGCCCCAATAGCGGCCATGCCGACATCAACGGTACCGGTCATGTCGACGCGATCCTTCGCGCAATCGGTGATTCCAGGGTCACCGCAATATTGTGCACCCACACCCACCGCGACCATTCGCCCGCCGCTGCGCCGCTCAAAGCCGCGACCGGAGCACCCATCATCGGTTGTGCGCCTTTGGTCTTACGCGATGATGGCCCGCGCGCGGATTCGGCGTTCGACCCCGATTACGCCCCTGACCGCATTCTGAAAGACGGCGAGCGGATTTCGGGCGACGGCTGGACCATCGAGGCTGTCGCGACGCCCGGCCACACGTCGAATCATCTCTGCTACTCGCTGGTCGAGACCGGCGCGCTCTTTACCGGCGACCATGTGATGAAATGGTCGACCAGCGTCGTCAGCCCGCCCGACGGCGACATGGCAGCGTATATGGCGTCC
>JANONL010000098.1:0-2129 GCA_031420815.1 Sphingomonadales bacterium
GCCGAGGTCGAGCGCGGCGAAGACCATATCAAGGTACGGTTTGAAACCGCAATGACCGACAATGATCTTTCAACCGAAACGCGCGATCTGATCGGCCAATGCTATGATTCGGTCAAACAAGGCCATGACCAGATGCGCGACCTGAAGCATGGGCTGCAAGCCAATCCGTCGGTTATGCCGTCGAGCACCTAAAATGTCTTGTCCGGTCGCCCAGAGAACCCCTCCTTCCTGGCGACCGAACACGTTCCCTGGCGGCGATGGACGGGCTTTCCTCCCATCTAGCTACCATTGTCGTTAGGGAACAAACCTTGGGTCCGCACCCAACTTCCCTTGAACCCCCCAACTTCCCCTGAACCCCGTTGCCATATCGGTAGCGGGGTTTTTTGATCGCTGTCGATATCTTGTCTTTAGGGCACAAAAAAGCGCCCCGGCAATTGGCCGGGGCGCTCGGGGGGCTGGTACACGAGAGGGGGGTGGGCACCAGCATTGGGTATTACACCAAGCAAAACACTCAACCCGACAAAAAGTTCCAGACTTTTTTTACGCTGCCTCTGCGTCGCGCGACAAAAGCTCGCGGTGTACGAGCAACGCCTGCCCGATGGTCGCTATCACCGTCTCCGGCTCGAATGGTTTTGTAATGAGATATGTCGGCTCGGGCCGTTCGCCGGTCAACAATCGCTCGGGAAAAGCAGTAATGAAAATAACCGGTACCGACTGCTCGGCCAATATGTCCTTGACTGCGTCTATGCCGCTCGACCCATCGGCAAGGCTGATGTCGGCCAGCACAAGCTCGGGATATTCGGCCTTCGCCATTGCAACGGCTTCGTCACGCGTGCGGACGATACCTATTGATCGGTGACCCAAGCTTTCGACAATTTGTTTGATATGAAGCGCAATGATCGATTCGTCCTCGATAATCATTACGTTCGCCGACAAGGCGTCGGAAATAACCGCGCGGGCTTTCCCGACATGCGCCTGGACCGTTTCGGCTGCCAAACCCAGAATTTCAGATGCGTCTGCCGTGCTGAAGCCTTCGACAGTGGTGAGCAAAAGGCTCTGGCGCATTTCCACCGGGAACTGCGAAATAATGCCGCTCTTGCCCACCGATTCCAGCGGGCGAATGGCGTCGGCGCTCCACAATTTGTGAAACACACGGAATAGTTCGACGCGCGCAGGGCGGTCGTTATCCAACTCATCGGGTGCTTCCAGCAACGCTTCGAGTGTTTCGCGTACCGCAGCATCGCCCATTTTTTGTGACCCAGTTAATGCGCGCGCATAGCGCCGCAAATAAGGCAATTCTGTTCCCAATGCCTGTCTTAATGACATGAATGTTCCTCCTAGCTGGTATGCACAATACGCGCTGAACGCATTTTTGTTCCACAGCGCGGAACTTTTTCTGGCGAACCGCCTTATATACAGACGAATTCTATCATATACATCAACAACGGCCAGTTTCAAAATCGTGGAAAAACATACAGCATATGGTGCCTCATCACCCGATAAGCTATCACCGGTCATGCACATGGAGGGTGATTTGACGAACAACAAAAGCGGCAAGCGCCCACCGAGATCGTTCATCAACAAGGTCGATCCGGCGTTCGACCCGATCACCGCCGCGTTGCGTCAAATGCATGATGGTATCGCCGGTGAGCCGATTCCGGATGATTTTCTGAGACTGCTCGACGAAATCGACGAGCGCATATTGGCCAAGAAAAAGCCGTCATGACGACGCAAGCGGCGAAAACACAGAGCCCGGACGAGAAACCGGTTGACGAATTTCGCGACCAGATGGTTGCGATCATTCCGTCGCTGCGTGCTTTTGCGCGTGGCCTGTGCGGGCACCGCGAACTGGCCGATGACCTGGCACAAGAAGCCATGATGCGCGCCTGGGCTGCGCGTGACAGCTTCACGATGGGTACTAACTTCCGTGCCTGGATGTTCATGATCGTACGCAACCAGTTTTACACGACAGTTCGCAAAAATTCCCGCATGTCGAGCTGGGATCCTGAAGCGGCAGAGCGATTGCTTGTCGAACCGCCACCGCAACAACATGCCGTCCATATGTCCGACGTCGAAAAGGCGTTGCAAAAATTGCCACTGGAACAGCGCGAGATGCTGATTTTGGTCGG
>JANONL010000099.1:0-1980 GCA_031420815.1 Sphingomonadales bacterium
TTCGAAGCGGCGGCAATCGCTTGCTGGCTCCACGGCGATATCGGGGTCCGGGCCGGGCCGGGGCTGACGGCGGATGCAATGGTCGGCCACTTAGCGCTTGTTTTGCGCGATATTTTGCGTGATGCATAAGCGATGGGGCAAGATTTAGCGCATAAACGTCCGTGGCTGTTCGCCAGTCTGGTTGCCGGGATCAGTTTTCCGGCGACGTGGCTGCTGTTGCCAATCGAGGGCAATATTTACGCGATCATCTGGAAAATGGCAGCCGTTGGCCTGCTCGTTCCCTTTGCGCTGCGACGACATCATGCCGGCGAGTTCGTGCTGCTCGCAGTCATGCTGGCATTTTATGCGCTCGGTGATGGCTTGATCGAACTGAGCATGATTGCCGGGGCGCTTGCCTTTGCTGCGGGGCATTTGACCGCCGTCGCGATATATTTCCGCCACCGCCGGGTGGGGGCGGCGTTCAGCCAGAAATTGCTGGCGGTGACGCTGTTGCTGCTCACCCCGGTCATCGCCTATTTTTTGCCGGGCAGCCCCGACGAAGGCCTCCAGGTCGCAGCCTACAGCGTCATCCTCGCCGCGATGGCGGCGATGGCGTGGAGCAGCAATTTTCCCCGCTACCGCGTCGGCATGGGTGCGATATTGTTCGTTGTCTCCGACCTGTTGATTTTTGCAGGTCTCGGACCGCTGGCCGATTCGGAGTTTGCCAGCATCGCCATATGGTATCTCTATTATTTCGGCGTCCTGATGATCACCGTCGGTGTGGCGCAAACATTGGTTAAACGCGGGCATTATTCTGAAGGCGAAGAGCGCGACTGAATTTGGAAAGTCACACTAAGCCTGTCCTGAGCTTGTCGAAGGGGTCTCACCTGAACCGACTTTCAGGCGGTCCGATATTGCCTAATTCATGCTTTAGCTGATTGCGTGCCCATGCAGCCACCGGGCGGTCAAAGATTTTCATCCACCGACGCAGTTTGCGTGAGGAATGAACGGACGCTGGCAGACAAAATTTTACATTACAAGGGGTTAAGCTAATTAATATTGTGTTTCCGGAACTGTCACCCGGAACTGTCAATGACGATTGTAGCGTTGCAGGCTGATTCTGAGTCCTACCCGCACCTCATCGCCGGGATTGGTTTGTGTAATAATCGCAGCGGTGCCACTGACGCTGTTATGTGCATATTCGAGATGAAGGCTCGAGAGCTTGCTGGTGTGGGGCAGATTGTAGTTAAACCCTGTGCGAATTGCGCTTTGCCGAGCGCTCTCGGGAATCGCGTCTTGCCCTAGACTGACAAAATCATAGCGCAGGAACAGGTCGAGATCGCCGATGTCGCGCCTGTCGAACAGTGAGAGCTGCCCCATGACATAGCCGCCGAATACGTCGCTACTGCTTGCAGAAAAGCGTGAGCGGATCAGTTCGGCCTCGATTGTCGCGGGGTGTCCGGCAAGCGGGAAGGTGTAGGCGGCATCGGCCTCGAATGTCAGTTTGTCACCTGTGGCGGCAACCCCGCCGAGCGGTGCTTGTGCGATAGCCGTCCCGAGCGTGAAAACGCGGTTGGTGATGTTGCCGGTGTAGTCGCTGGCAAAGCCCAACGTGAGCTTGCGACCATGTTCGGGATCGTTAATCGGGGTAAGTAACAGCTTGCCAGAAACCGACTGCCCGATGCTACTCCGAACGTCGGCGGCATTGAGCGACCCCCTGTTGTCGCCAACCGAGAACTGGGCAGTGGCTTTGGGTGACAGCGCCTTTTGTACTTGAAACCCCATCTGCGCTCCGAAGGCGTTGACCGAGCCATGCTCTTCCAGAATCAGCGAACGGTTGATCGTCGGCAGATTGCCCGAGGACAGATTGTCGTCACGCGAAAGGATATGCGTGTTGTGTCCGAACAGTAGTCGGAACTTGCCCGGATCGTCGGCGTCCTGGAGCGAGACAAACAGATTTTCCAAATTGCGGCGGAACGGGCTGTTTCGCAAAAAATCGCT
>JANONL010000100.1:0-1694 GCA_031420815.1 Sphingomonadales bacterium
CAAGCGGTTATGACGCTCAGTTGGGACGTGCTTTCGACCATGACCCCGTCTGATTACACGCGGTTCCGCCATGTCCTCGGACCAAGTTCGGGCTTCCAGTCAGACCAGTTTCGCACCGTCGAATATATGTTGGGGCTGAAAGATGCTGGTTTTCTGAAATATCAGGATGACCGACCAGAGGCACGCGCTGCGATGGCGGCTGCGCTTACCGGCCCGAGTATCTGGGATAACGCGATAGCGGCGTTAGCGCGCGCGGGTTTTGATTTGCCTTTGGGGCTGCTGGACCGTGATTGGGGCCAGCCACATGTCTTTTCTGTCGAGGTCGAGGCCGGGTTTTTGGGCGTTTACCGTGATCCCGAACGATACTGGGAGCTGTATCAGCTTGCGGAAAAGCTGGTCGATCTCGACGATGCAATGGCGACATGGCGGCACAAGCATGTGCTGACGGTCGAGCGGATCATCGGCGGAAAACGCGGCACCGGCGGGACGGCGGGCGTGAGCTATTTGCAAAGCACCGTACCCAAGCGGGCGTTTCCCGAGCTATGGTCGCTCCGCACCCAGCTTTGAATGTGACGATGTCACGAGTCTGAAACAGCCATTGCCTAGCGCTGAAATACGGGCAATGCTGGCCAACGATTTACGGGGATAATTATATGTCGATCATCATCAACCGCCGCGCGCTTCTGACCACCGCCTGTTTCGGCATTGGCGGATTGATGCTACCCGGCGGTGCGGCGATGGCGCAGGCGCTGCTTGGCCTCACTGGCTTTACGCATAATGTCGCGAGCGGGGAGCCGGGTCCGGATTCGGTTCTGCTGTGGACGCGTTATGTGAACCCGACCGGCGGGCCGTCCAAGGTTCGCGTCGAGATTTCGGACAGCAAAGACTTCGCCAAAATTGCGGGTGGCGGGCAGATGGTAACCGGCCCTTGGCGCGACCATACGGTCAAGATTACCGTCGATAATCTCGCCCCCGGCAAATGGCACTGGTTCCGCTTTATCGCACCCGATGGCAGCATGTCGCCCGTGGGGCGGACCAAAACATTACCGGTGGGCAAAGTCGCCAAATTCAATATCGCAATTTTCTCCTGCTCGAACTTGGGCTTCGGCGAGTTTAATGCTTATGGCCACGGTGCGATGCGCGACGATGTCGATCTGGTGCTCCACATGGGAGACTATATCTATGAATATGGTCGCGGCGGCTATGACGGCGGCGCGAAATTTGCCGAACGGATTTTCCCGGCGGATGAAATATTGACACTGGCCGATTACCGGCTGCGCTATTCGAGCTACCGATCCGACCCGCAATTGCAGGCATTGCACGCTGCATTCCCGATGATTGCCAATACCGACGACCATGAGGGCGCGAATGACAGCTGGGAGGGCGGTGCACAGAACCACAGCGCCGACGAGGGCGACTGGAGCAACCGGCGGAACGCAGCGATGCAGGTATGGCGCGAATGGTTGCCGGTTGGCGAGCAGCCGTGGAAGTCTTACGAGATCGGCGAACTGGCGACTTATTACCGTACCGACACTCGGATGGTCGCGCGGTCGAAACCTTACTGGCACGGCGACCTGATACGCGCGGCTGACCCGGCGAAGGCCTTTGCCGAATTCCGCGACGGCGCGTGGCAAGACCCGGCAATGACGATGCTGGGCAGCGAGCAGGAAAGTTGGCTAACGCGCAGTTTTGCA
>JANONL010000101.1:0-3516 GCA_031420815.1 Sphingomonadales bacterium
GGCTATAGCTGGCCGGGCAATGTCCGACAGTTGCAAAGCGCACTCTTCCGCGCCGCCGTATTATGTGACCGCGATGCACTGACCCCCGACGAATTCCCGCAAATTGCCGCGTCGGTTGGCGTACCTCTCAATGGCGGATCGCTTGGCGCTGGCAGCAATGACGGCATCGGTGTCACGCTGTACGAAGACGACGGCAATATGCGGCCGCTGGAAGAAATCGAAGCCGACGTCATCCGCCTTGCGATCGGTCATTACCGTGGCCGGATGACCGAAGTCGCGCGCCGTTTGGGTATCGGTCGTTCGACGCTGTATCGCAAACTCGCCGATCTCGGGATCAGCGACGTCGCTTAAACGGCTTTGCCGAATATCGCATTTGTTACCAGATATCCCGCCAGCGACGCCGACCCCGTCAAAAATGTACCCCACATAATATCCAGCACCGTAATCTTCGTGCTCCACACCTTTAACGTGGCGTAGTTGGTCAGGTCATAGGTCATGTAGCAGAAAAATCCGAGCAGCGCGCCTTGCAGCAGCGCGACCTGCCACTTGCCCGCAGCCAGCGCGGGGCCCACTGCAAAAATCATCATCCCCACAATATACAGGACATAAAAGACTATCGCCGGTCCCATCCGGAACCCGCCGCGCACCATCAGTTCGCCGATTTCGGGTTGATAAAGCCGTTTATACATAGTGCGGAGCCAGACGCTGTCGATGAGAGCAAAGGCAAGGCCTGTGGCGATGTAGGCGACTGTGTATTTGACAACCATCGTTGCACTCCCTGTTGAAAACGCAGCATTTACCGTTAGGCTCGCCCTGTCAACGCCGCATCACGCAAACCGCGCCAGACACGGATCGCCTGCACCGTTTCGGGCACATCATGGACGCGTACGATATGCGCGCCTTGTTCGACCGCCTTCATGGCAAGAAATACAGATCCACCCAACCTCGCCTCCACCGGCGCTTCATTGGATAGCGCGCCGATCATCCGCTTACGGCTCGCGCCGAACATTATCGGGCAACCGATAGCGTGGTAGATTGACAGGTTGTTGATGATCGCCAGATTTTCAGCCAGCGACTTGCCAAAGCCAATGCCCGGATCGATCAGGATTTTTTCGCGCGGGATTCCGGCGACCTCAACGGCATCGACGCGATCTTCGAGCCAGTCGAATACGTCGGTAACGACGTCGCCATAATCGCCGCCTTTATGCGGATCGCTCGATTGACTTGGGGCGTGCATCAAGACCACCGGCACGCCAGAAGCTTTAGCAACTTCGACCGCGCGGTCGTCAAAACGCAACGCCGATATGTCGTTAACCATCCCCGCGCCTGCCACAACCGCCGCCGCCATCACCGCCGCCTTGCGCGTGTCTATGGAAATCGCAGTACCCGATGCCGCCAAGGTCGTGATCAGTGGCTCAACACGCGTGATCTCGTCGCCTTCCCATACCAGCGGGGCACCGGGACGTGTGCTCTCACCCCCAATATCGATAATCGCTGCACCAGCACTCGCCATCGCAATCGCCGCCGCCGCTGCGGCTTCAATATCGGCATTATTGCCGCCGTCGGAAAAACTGTCGGGCGTCATGTTTATGATGCCCATGACCTGTGGTTGGTCGAGCCGGATAGTGCGCTGCCCCAGTTTCAGTGGCGAGCGAGGACTTGTCATTCTGCCATAAAGCAGGTTGCAGCGGACCTGTTTGTCTGCGGCAAGAGCAACAATGAATTCATCCCAGTAGCGCAAGTCTGTCAGTTGGCGTGTTATCGTGGCGCCGGTTTTGTCGATAACCTCGATCTGCGTAAACCACAACATAGTGCCAGCCAGCCGCGCGCTGGCACCATCATGTTGTTGCGGGCTTTCGATGAAGCCGGTGGGCCGGAGATAGATATCCATCAGGGCTCAGTAGCGAGCAAATATGTCTGCCGCAGGTCGTCGATGGGCTTCATCGCGCCGTCGGCGGCGATATAATGCCAATAAGTCCAGCCGTTGCAGCTTGGCGCATTTTGGACCACCGACCCCACCTTATGGATTGAACCGTCGTGCATTCCGCAAGCAACCGAGCCGTCAGCGCGCACTTTGGCTTCAAATTGACGCTTGCGGTCGTGAAGTTTTGCGCCCGGCGCAAGATAACCAGCCTCGACCAACTGGCCAAAAGCCACGCGCGGCGCAGACTTGGGCGACTGCATGGTTTTTAGCGCGCTTTCGTCGAGCGGCAAAGCGGCGGCAATCCGTTCTTCAGCTACTTCACAATATACGTTTTCACGTTCGCAGCCGATCCAGTCGCGGCCCAAACGGCGCGCGACGGCTCCGGTTGTACCGGTACCGAAGAACGGGTCGAGCACAACATCGCCGGGTTTCGTGCACGCCAGCAATATCCGGTAGAGTAACGCCTCCGGCTTCTGCGTCGGATGCGCCTTGGTACCATTGCGCTTCAACCGCTCCTTACCACCACAAATCGGGATCAGCCAATCGGAGCGCATCTGCAGTTCGTCATTCAGCGTCTTCATCGCACGGTAGTTGAATGTGTAGCGCGCTTTCTCGCTCTTGGCCGCCCAGATCAGCGTTTCGTGCGCGTTGGTGAAACGTGTGCCTTTGAAATTTGGCATCGGGTTCGATTTGCGCCAGATAACGTCGTTCAGGATCCAAAAGCCTTGGTCTTGCAATGTTGCGCCGACGCGGAAGATGTTGTGATAGCTGCCGATTACCCACAAGGAGCCGTTTGGTTTCAAGATACGCCGCGCTTCAACCAGCCATTCCCGTGTGAATTTGTCGTAAACCGCGAAGCTATCGAACTTATCCCAATCGTCATTGACGGCATCGACCTTGCTATTGTCAGGCCGCAGCAAATCGCCGCCGAGTTGCAGATTATAGGGCGGATCGGCGAATACCATGTCGATGCACGCGTCGGGCAGCGAGCGCATTGCCTCGACGCAATCCATGCGGAGTATCTGGTTCAGCGGCAACGCGACTGGTGCCGCAAGCGGTTTGGCGGTCGCCGGTTTAATCTTCTCGATGACACCCATATTGCCCGCTCCTGAACCTTTGAAGGTCCGCGATGAGTCCGCGACGTCTTAACGTCAAGGTTGTTAACTTGGGCGATAGCTGGAAATATATGATTAATGCCGCATCATATGGGCGGAACGAAACGAGTCCGGCACAAGATATAGAGTCTGGCGATTCTTCGGGGACTCAACCGGTGGTGGTGTTGCCATAAAGACTCACCGCCGAAAAATTTACATTCAGTTACACCGAGATCATCTGGGTGACTGGCGCGAAGCTTTTGCGGTGCAGCGGCGTTGGCCCCAAACGGCGCAACGCCGCCATATGCACCGCTGCACCGTACCCTTTGTTTGACGCCCATCCATAGCCGGGATATTCAGCGTCGGCGGCGACCATCATCCGGTCGCGGTGTTCCTTTGCGATGATGCTGGCGGCAGAGATGCAGGGATGGATGGCATCGCCGCCAATTACTGCCTGCGCGCTGAAGCGCCAACGCGGCAACCGGTTGCCATCGACCA
>JANONL010000102.1:0-7998 GCA_031420815.1 Sphingomonadales bacterium
GATGTTGACCCCCGCACCGCCCGCCCCGGCGACCGCGTCACGCTGCATCACTATCAGGGCTGCTGGACTTGCCCGCAATGCCGGACGGGATGGACGCAAATGTGTGATCGCACCGCCGTCGTCTACGGCGTGACCGGGCACGGCGGCCACGCGCCTTATATGCGAGCCGCCGTCGAGACCGTTGTCGCGCTGCCCGATGAAGTCTCCTTCACGACCGGAGCAGCAATTTCGTGCGGTACTGGCACCGCCTATGGTGCGCTCCTACGGCTGAACGTGTCAGCGCGCGACACGGTAGCGATTTTCGGCCAAGGGCCAGTCGGGCTATCGGCCACGCAGCTTGCAGCCGCGATGGGCGCGCGGGTGATCGCTGTCGATGTCAGCGCCGAGCGTGCGCAGGTAGCGAAGGACTTCGGCGCCGCACATATCGTCGACGCCAGCGCCGGGGACCCGGTCGAAGCAATCATGGCGCTGACGAACGGCAAGGGTGCGAGCAAGACGCTCGACACGTCTGGCGCTGCGGCCGGCCGCTCGGCAGCGGTGCGCTGCGCGTCGGCGTGGGGCATGGTCTGCTTCGTCGGCGAGGGCGGCGAAGTGACGCTCAACGTCAGCCCCGAAATCATCCGCAAGCAGCTAACGATTGTCGGATCCTGGACGCTGAGCAGCGCCGCGCAAGCTGATTGCGTCCGCTTCATCGCCGACCACGGGATCGAGGTCGACAAACTGTTCACCGACCGCTGGACGTTTGATCGGGCGGAGGAAGCTTACAAGGCGTTCGACAAGCAGGCGGCAGGCAAGGGTGTATTTGTCAACTGACCAGAACGTCCGAGCGGCCTCGCCGCTGGGACGTTGGTCGTGCTGTCAGCCCAAATTGATCCACACGGATTTCGAGTAAAGATATTCCTCGACATGGCGACGTCCGCCCTTTGCGCCGTAGCCGCTCATTCGGAAACCTTCGGTCTGTACCGTCGCTTCGGTTGTGCCGTAGCAATTGATCCACATCATCCCGGCGCGCACTTCGCGGGCGACGCGGTGTGCAGTGCCGACGTCGCGGGTCCAGACCGCGCCACCGAGCCCATATTGCGTGTCGTTGGCGAGCCGGACCGCTTCCTCTTCGGTATCGAACGGGATGACCGAAGCAACCGGACCGAATATTTCCTCGCGCGCGGTGCGCATGTCGTTGGTCATGCCCGACAGGACCGTCGGCGGTACGAAGAAGCCCTCGGCCAAATCGCCGCCGAGCCGTTCGCCGCCGGAGACGATCTGCGCCCCTTCCGCACGGGCGATATCAAAATAGCTCGACACCGTGCTCAATTGCCGGCCTGACACGAGCGGGCCGAGCTGGGTTTCGGGATCCATCCCGTCGCCCACCTTGATTGTCTTGCTGAACGCGGCGAGTCGCTCGGTGAATTCTTCGTATATCGCCCGCTGCACGAAAATGCGTGTGCCAGCGTAGCAAATCTGGCCGCTATTGTTGAAACAGCCCATGCCTGCGCCGGGCACCGCCTTTTCGAGATCGGCATCGGCAAAGATGATGTCGGGCGACTTTCCGCCAAGCTCGACCGCCACCCGCTTCATGTTCCCGGCTGAGGCTTCGATGATCCGGCGGCCAGTTGCAGTCGAGCCGGTGAAGGCGATCTTATCGACACCGGGATGCGCCGCAAGCCGCGCGCCCGCCGTCGAGCCTATGCCCGTCACGACGTTGATGACGCCGTCGGGAAGGCCTGCTTCCTGCATGATTTCGGCAAAGCGCAGCACACCCAATGAGGCGTCCTCGGCGGGCTTGAGCACCAGGGTGCAACCGGTCGCGAGCGTCGGGGCGATGCTCCACAGTTGCGAGATCAGCGGCCCGTTCCACGGGATGATACCGCCGACGACCCCGATCGGAGCGCGCAATGTGTAGCTGAACATGTCGCCCGGGAAGCTGTTGTGCGGCGTCTCACCCGCGAGTGCGACTGCCTGGCCCGCATAGAAGCGCAGCGCCTGCACGATCCAGCGCTTGTAAGTCCGCGTGCGCGCAATCGGAGCACCCATATCGAGCGTTTCGAGCACGCATAGATCATCGAAATGGCGCTCGAAAGTGTCGGCGATGTTTAGCATCAGCGCCTGCCGATCGAACGGTTTGAACTTGCTCCACGGCCCCTCGAACGCAGTACGGGCGGCGGCGACCGCACAATCGATGTCTTCCGCCCCGCCTTCGGCGAGCTGCGCGATGACCTTGCCGGTGGCAGGATTCACGCTGTCGAAAGTGCGTCCCGAAAGCGCCTCGACCCACTGGCCGCCAATCAGCATCCGCTTCGGCTTGCCGTCGAGGAAGGGGTGCGTAGGTTGACTCATGCGAAGACCATCTCCGCCTTGACTGGTTCGTTCGCCTTAGTGATTTCCGCACCCACCTGCACATGGCAGGAGGGGCAGGCGAAGCGGCGCAGAACGATTGGTTCGTCAACGAAATACGCCGGATCGACGTTCGACGGAATGGTCATCGCGGGCGATTCTTCCATCAGCGCAGCCGACTTGTAGTCACCGCTGTGGCCGCAGTAACGATGGCCGCACCGATCGCAAGCAAGGACGCGTTCCCCGTCCTGATCAACCGAGGCGATATAGGCGTGAATGCGCCGGGAAGGCTCTCCGGTGGCGGGGGTATTCGGAGAGTCGTCGTTAACACCCGACGCCCGCCACGAGGCTCTTTCGCCACGCAGCTTGGTTCGCAGTGCTTCGGTCGCGGGTCCATCGACCTTGCCATCGGGCGACAGTGCTACCCCATAGATCGAGGTTGCGGCATCGATTGACGTATAACCAAGCTCGACATCGCGCGCGACGCGGGCAGGCTCACGCTCGAGCGGATCGCCATAGCCGCCACCGCCACCGGTCCGAATTTCCATCACATCACCCGCATCAAGCGGTGCGCCGTTCGATTTCGCCCGCAATGGCTCGGTTCGCGCGGCCTTCAGATCGTAGATGCTAGCAGGGACGATCCGGTCGCGCGTCATCTCGGGCAGATCAGACCCGTAATAGACCAGATAATGCCCCGCAGGCGCCGGAAATCCGCCAAACAGACCACCACAATTCTGCGCCGAGATGCACTGCCCCCCGGAGTTCGTGACGACAGTCATCGATTCCGACCGGTAGGGTGTGATCGCCGACCGCATACCGTTGCCGCCGCGATACTCGCCCGGCCCGCCGCCATCGGCATCTTCTTTGCGGTAGAGAAACAGCAGCGGAAACCACTGCTCGATCTGCTCGACATTCAGCACCATCGACAGCGGGCTGAAGGTCGGGCCGCTCGAATCGACACCGTCGCCGAACGACCGCGCGCCCGACCCGCAGCCGAAAGAATCGAGGATCGCTTGACCGAAATATTTGCCGCGATCATCATAGCCGATCAGCACCGGCAGCATGAAATCGCCGCAGGGCGCGACCAGATCGGGGCGCAGAGCGTCGTCGCAGCCCATCATCCGCGACAGGATCGACTGGACGGCATTCATCATCGGTATGGTCTGTAAGATGCCGCCGCTGACAGCGGTCGGATAATCGCAGCACATCAGCAGGCCGGGTGTGAGGTCGTAGTCGATCTGCCGCTCGCAGCCGCCATAGGCGAACAGCTGCGAATAGAGCATTGCCACAGAGATGATCCCTGTAATCGAGCCCGAGAAAGACGTGAACGGGATGCCGTTGGTCCCCGGAGTTTGCGCGTCGGTTCCGGCATTGTTGATCGTGATGCGATCCCCTTTTTTTGTGACCGTCAGCTGCGTCCGCTGCGTCGTACGCTCGCCCGGCAAGGCTTCGTCGAGGTAGCGAATCTCGGTCCATGTCCCGTCCGGTACCTTCAGCAGCGTCTGGCGGAAGCTTTCCTGAGCCTGGTCGAGCATCCGGCGCATCGCCGCCTTGACCGTGTCCGCGCCGTAGCGCTTGCACATCCCGGCGATCTGATCGCGAGCGAGGACGATGCCTGCAATCTGCGCGCGCAGATCGAGGGCCACAAGGTCGGGCATTCGTGATTGGCGCAGATACAGCGCCTCCATCTCCGGGCGAATTTCGTTCTTCTCGACCATCTTGAACGGCGTCAGCACAACCGGATCGGAATAGACGTCCTCAGCATTTTGCGGCCAGCCGCCGGGGACAATGCCGCCGAGATCGTACTGGTGCCCCGCATTGGCGACCCAGCCGAATAGCTGCCCGTCGATGAATATAGGTGCTGCAAACATGACGTCCATCTGGTGGCACGCAGCGATCCACGGATCGTTGCAGCACCAAATGTCGCCTTCGGCGATCCCGGGCTTCCCGCTGTGCGTTTCGAGGATGTAGCGGATGCCCAGCGGCGCGCCTGCGTTCAAAAACTGCACATAGGGCGCATTGACCACGACCTCGGCGTCTTCAGTCAGGATCGACATATTGAAGTCGAGCGACGCAAGCAGCGGCGACCCCGAGATGCGGGTAATTGTATCGCCATGCGCCAAATTGATCGTCCACAGCTTCTGCCGCAGTACCTCGAACGTGACCGGATCGAGATCATCGTCATACGTGTTGTGGAGTTTCAGGTCCGGCGAGATCCGGTCGGCCCAGTCCGGCTTAGGCCGGTAGCTGTGGGTCTTCCCGTTCCAGTCGATCTGAGCTTGTGCGTTTTCCATTTTGGGTCTCCTCAGGCTCTGGGATTGAGGTCGATGACGACGCTGCCGGTCGGATCGATGCTCGCCGCACAATTATGCGGTACTATAACGGTTGTGTCTGGAAATTCGATGATCGCCGGCCCCGTCGCCTTGAAGCCGACGCCTAGCCGTGCACCGTCATACACCGATGTCGTTTCGGGATTACCGGCACGTCCGTACCAGATGACATCGCGCGGTTTTTTCACGGCATCGCCCGATGCGGTTCCGCCTTGCTGAACAAGATCACCAACGCGCAGGCCGGAAAGCTTGGCGGTGCCGTGAACTTGGAGGCTGGTGAGGCCAAACCCGACCCCGGCAAATCCGCTGCCCTTGCCATACAGCCGTTCATATTCCGCCTCGAATGTTGCCACCAGCCGCTCGACAGCGGCGGCATCATAGACACCGCCTTCGGCCGGCACTGCGACCTGATTGATCTGCAACTGATAGCGCAACTCGCCGAAGCGGTGGAATTCGATAGCGTCGGCTGGGACGCCCTGCTTGACTAGCTTTTCAGCCACACGCGCTTCCAGCACCGGCCAGCGTTTGTTGATTTCCTCCGGGTCGAAGGGACTGGAAAGGCTCATGGCAGTCTGCTCGGTCACCAGCGCTTCGGACGCCGAAATGCCGAACGCGGACCAGCCCGCCGCAAGATTGCTCATCGGGATGACGACGGAACGCGCGCCCAGTTCTCGCGCGATGGCTGCGCCGTGCAGCCCACCGCCGCCGCCAAAGCCGTAAACCGAAAATTCGCGTGGATCATGGCCCTGTTGTGTCAGTGTCAACCAAATCGCATCAGCCATCTGACTGTCGATGATCTGTAGTGCTGCTGCGGCCGTCTGCTTGCCATCGAGCCCGAGCGGCGCACCGACGCGCGCAAGTGCGGACTCGGCAGCGGCGGCGTCGAGAGTAATCTTGCCGCCGAAGAAATAGGTCGGATCGAAAAAACCGAGCACTACCGCGGCGTCAGTGACCGTGGGCTCCATGCCCCCGCGCCCAAAACAGACCGGACCGGGACGCGCACCGGCACTATGTGGGCCGACCTTCAACACGCTGCCTTCGGTCCGGATGATGCTGCCACCGCCGGCGCCGACCGATCGGACGTCGAGCGTCGGGACAAAATATTCGTACTGGCCATAGCTCGCGGTCGGTCGCCTTACTGGCGTGCCGTCGTAGATCGTCCCGATGTCGAGCGTCGTCCCACCGACATCGGCCGTGATGACGTTACGCCCGCCCCCGACCTCAGCAGCCTTGGCAAGACTAGCAGCACCGATCAAACCGGCGACAGGGCCAGAGCCGACGGTGATCACTGGCAAATCGCGTGCATGACCGGCGTCGATCAAACCGCCTGTGCAAGACATGATCTGCAGCGACTCTGCATAGCCATACTTTTTGAGATCGACTTCGAGTGCGTCGAGGTAAAAGCGCATCGGCGGCCCAATAAGTGCATTGACGATTGTCGCAATCGTCCGTTCATATTCGCCGACGCGCGGGCTGACCTCTGACGAGATCGAGACGAACATATCCGGTGCGATTTCGTGCACCAGCTCGCGCAGCCGCTTCTCATGGGTATCGTTCACGGATGACCAAAGTAGTGAAATCGCAATCGCCTCGACGCCTTGGTCAACGAGCCTCCGGATGGAAGCGCGTGCCGTGTCCTCGTTCAGTGCGGCGAACACCTGCCCATCGAAGGTGATCCGTTCGTCAATGCCCTCGCACAGCGACTTTGGCACGAGAGGCGCAGGCTTGGTCTGCTTGGCCACATGCGCGATTTCAATCGCCGGCTGGAATTTCAGCCGACTGCCTGCCTTCATGATAAAGATTGTGTCGGTATGTCCTCGCGATGCCAATAGGCCGACCTTGGCAGTCTTATGCTCGACGAGCGCGTTCGTGCCCACGGTGCAGCCGTGGTAGACCTGCGCATTGGCAAGCATTTCTTCCAGCGCGATGCCGTGCATCTCTGCTGCTGCGCGCAGCGATGCGACAAATCCGGTCTGAAAATCGGGCGGGGTTGACGACGACTTACCGATCTTCACGACAGGCGGGCTGCCATCGTCAGCGACTTTCAGCGCAACGCAGTCGGTGAACGTGCCACCAATATCGACGCCCACAATATACCGCACGTTCCGCCTCCTAAATTAGGTTCAATTTTTCCTTGGTCCGACAATTGGACAAAAGCCGTAATGCTCGGTAATGTCGGGTCTGTCAAGCGGGTCGATTGCGCCTAATCCCGACCATTTGGCATCTATTGAATAGGCTTCACGTCAGGCGACCAGAGCGTTCAGCGCACCGTCGATCACGACGACCGAACCATTCATGAACGAACCAGCGTTGCTCGCGAGAAGGACGACCGGTCCGACAGGTTCCTCAAGTGTCCCCAGGCGTCGCGCTGGCATGCGCGCGATTCGATCAACGCCTGCCAGGCTTTCGAAAAAGGCGTCGTTCAGTTCAGTCTTGAACCAACCCGGCGAGGTGATGCAAAGGCCCCGCCGACTCTCGTTTTCAGGCCTTCAAGCTTGGGTGCCAGCGGCGCACCAGCGCTGGCGGTCCGACGAACCCGATCTGGAAATCTGGCGGAGTCGACGACGACTTTGCGATCTTCACGACCGGCGAGCTGCCATCGTTGGGGACTTTCAGCGCAACACAGTCGGTGAACGTACCACCAATATCGACGCCCACAATATACCGCACGCTATACCACCTAAACCATAGTAAAATTTTTTGGACCAACATTTGGACAGAATGTTGAACGCTCGTTAATCGTTAAGCTGTCAAGCCAGTTGGTGGCAATTCAAACTCAAAGCGGATGGTCGGGATGCGGCCCAATGGCCGTCAGGTTTTTTTTGACAAAATGTGTTGGTAAGGATCACTCGTAGTTATCGTAGCCATTTCCCGGCGGTATCCAGGCGATTTTTGCAATGGAGACACGCGCGACTTCGGATTTTAAGTCACGAAGGAGGCCGAACTGGCAACCGAGGCTCTTTTCTAACTGATTGAATAAACGAAGAAATTGCTGGTTGCGGGAGTAGGATTTGAACCTACGACCTTCAGGTTATGAGACGGAAGGTCAAGCATTTATGAAACTGATTTAATTGAATAATAACTCGATATTCTAAGTTGTGTGTTAGATTCTGTGTTAGCAATTTGCGTTTACACGCATTTTTTGCCTCATTTTGTGGTAATTCGTTAACAGAAAACTAAATAGTACGAGAAAATGCACCGATTTCGTGGGTTCATCGGCGTTTAAGTGCCTCTGGGGTTTTTGTCCCTGAAAGCATCCATTTCGGACTCATCAATGAGAGGCAGCGTTGGGAAGCGTCGTTCGGTCATGCCAGCGACGCTGCTCGGCGTACCAGAA
>JANONL010000103.1:0-9961 GCA_031420815.1 Sphingomonadales bacterium
GCCGCGCGTATTGAGCGCGGTCGGCAAATGGGTCGGCAAAGCACGCAGCGTTGCAGCGCAGTTTCGTTCCGGCTTTGACGAAATGGTGCGCGAGTCCGAACTTGCCGATTTGGAAAAAAAGTGGAAGGCCGAAAACGACCGGATCATGCAGGCGCATCCGCCTGAGCCGGCTTTCGCGGAAGTGGTCGAGCTGGAAGTCGCTGACGCCGCGCCAAAACCTAAGGCGAAGCGCAAGCCAAAACCCAAGGCCGATCCGGCAACATGACCGAACTCGAAGACAGCAAAATGCCCTTGCTCGATCATCTGATCGAGCTGCGTCGACGGTTGTTGTGGTCGGTGCTGGCGCTCGCTGTGGCATTCGGCGTATCGATCTATTTCGCGCGACCGATTTTCGGATTTTTGGTTCAACCATTGCTGGCATCGGGCCAAAACAAACTTATCTATACCGCGATCTTTGAAGCGTTTTTTGTCGAGATCAAAGTCGCCTTCTTTGCGGCATCGTTCGTTTCGTTCCCGGTATTTGCAACCCAGCTGTGGAAGTTTGTCGCACCTGGCTTATACTCCAAGGAGAAGCGCGCGTTTTTGCCATTCTTGCTGGCAACGCCTGTGCTGTTCACGGCTGGTGCGGCAATGGCCTATTACATGGCGATCCCGATTGCGCTCAAATATCTGCTGGGCTTTGGCGGTAATGTCGGCGGCGTACAGCAAGAAGCGTTGCCAGGCGTCGATAACTACCTCAACTTTGTGATGAAATTCATTTTCGGTTTCGGCATATCATTCCTGCTACCAGTACTGCTGATGCTGCTCGAAAAAGCAGGAATCGTCAGCCTTCAGCAACTTAAAGGCGCGCGTCGTTATGCGATTGTCGGGTCGTTTGCCGTTGCAGCGGTACTCACGCCACCCGATGTTGTTTCCCAACTCTTGCTCGCGGTGCCACTGTGCATACTCTACGAACTTGCGCTGATAGCCATCTGGTTCACGCAGCGCAGGCAAAAAAAAGTGGCCCCGGAAACCGAGACCACTCTTTTACAATAATCGTGTTTAAATAGCGCGATCGCCAGCTTCGCCAACCGATTCGATGTCTTCGCCGACGCCCTTTACGGTGTTACAAGCCGATACCAATAGCGACGCCGTGATTAACAAGGCTGCTGCAATTTTACGCATAATATATCTCCAAAATCAGGTACTATCCTGTACGCTTCGAACAATGAACCGGTTATGACCCGAATTGTTCCATGCGGTTAAAAGCTAAACCGCCCGGTTATACGGAGATCGCGGCCCGCCAGCGGTGCGAAATCTTTCAGGAAGCTGGCGTGCCGCCGCGCATTTACGTCAAAGATATTATTGGCTGACAAAATGATGCTGCTATCATTATCTGCGCCAAAGGGTTTGAACGAAACGCTGGCGTTGGTCATGGTGTAACCTTCAGTAGGCGTTTCAAACGCCGCAATCCGGTCTTGCCCGTCCACCCATTCCACTTCGAGACGGCCAGTTACCGAATCCGATTGTGCCTCAAATCCGCCGAGCAGGCGCAGCGCGGGAATCCGTGGAACAGGACCAATGCTGTCGATGCGTGCCCGTGTGAAGTCACCAACGCCATCAATATTTATCGCATAATCGCCCAGTTGCGCGAGTTTCAACGATGCCTCGATTTCTGCGCCATAATAACGCGCATTGGCTTGACCGAATTGGAATATCGGTAGGTCGTCTTGTACCGCTCCGGTGGCGGTTTCAAAAATGAAGTCCTTGAACCAGCTGTGATAGACCGATGCGGACAGGCTATATCCGTCCCCGGTACCGCGCAGCGACAGTTCGACACCAGTGGATTTTTCCTTGGCAAAGGTCGGATTGCCGATTTCGAAAGCTTGGGTTCCGGCGTGGGGTCCATTGGCGAACAGTTCTTCGGCAGACGGTGCACGCTGCGTGTATGACGTATTGACACCAATTCGCCAGCCGTCGCTAACCTCCAGATTTGCGCCAAGCGAACCCGAATATGTTGTGAACGTCCGGCGGTAATCGGGGTTGCCCAGATCGGCATCGGCATTAGCCGAGAGGATTGACGTTTCTACGCGGCCACCGGCCTCGGCGCGGACTGCACCAAAGTCTATGCTCTGTAGGGTGAACAAGCCAAACTGGCTAGTTTCGCTTTTCGGCAGAAACTTCTCGTCACCGATGATATTCAGGTTGCGAAGGAAAAACTGGCCGCCAATCGCACCTTGCCAGCCGCCGCGTTCCCGTTGAACCAGTTCCAACCGGCCCTCCCAGCCATCGTTCAGAAATGTAGTGCCAATCGCGCCGGTGTCGTCAATTTCATTATGCTTATAATTCGCATAGCCGCCGCGAAATTTAATCGCCGAAATGAAGCCGCTTTCGGGTTTGATCTCGCTGCGGAAATCGACGCGAGTTTGCTTGACGTCTAAACGCACTTCCTCGGCCTCGACGCCCGGATCGATAGAGTAGCGAATAGGCACGCCATACAGGCTGTCATAATGGCTGACCGAGAAGCCCATATTGCCGTTCGAGGTAATGACCGCAGCACCACCTGCAACTTCCCATGTCCGTCCGGCGCTATTGGGCAGTTTGCCTTTCAGGCTAGCCAAATCGGTAATATCGGGGTCGCCGCTGGAAAGCGCTGCGGCGCGCAAAGAAGGGCTCAGGATATAGCCGCCGGTGCGAAGATTGCCTGTTTTGGCGTAAGTGCCATCGAAATGCAGGACGACCTTGTCGGTGAGCGGAACGTCAACACGTGTACCGCCGGTGCGTTCACCTGCGGCTGTGCCGTAAGTGGCAATGCCGTCCAAGTGGATGCGTTCTTCGGGAACCGAGCGCGGGATGCGGCTGTCGATGACGTTGACCACGCCGCCAATTGCCGAAGAACCATAGAGTAAGGAAGCAGGCCCGCGTAAAACTTCGATACGGTCGGCTGTCAGCGGATTGATCACAACAGCGTGATCGACGCTGGTGTTTGATACGTCAAAGCTACCTATGCCGTCTGAAAGCACACGAACCCGTTCGCCTTGAAAACCCCTCAAAACCGGACGAGACGCATTTGGGCCAAAAGACGTCGCGGAAACGCCCGCTAGATGCGATAGTGTTTCGCCGATTGTCGGTTTCAACTCGCGCGTCAGTTCTTCTGCCGTAAGTACCGATGTGCCGGACAATATATCTGATTTGTCACGAACCAGCATTCCCGACACCACGATCTCGTCGTCAGTTATATCATGATCACCGTGTTGGGCGTCGTCTTTCGGTGCCGTCGATTGGGCAAAGGCCGAGCCTGTCGTCATAGACGCAAGAAGCGATCCGACTAAAAAGAGGTGCGTGCGAACTAACCGAATATGCATATTGTTGGCCTACCAATGAATGATCACGGCAAGCGCCTAGTTAATATGATATATTATAACAAGCCTGTTTTGGCAGCTTTCGACGAAATGCGCAATTATGCCGACGACCGGTGGCAAAAGCGCAGCTGTAGCCGGGGCAACATAGTGTCGCTTGCGGTTGACGGCCAACGCTACTAACTCGCAGTTATGACGACTTTGGCTTCAACGCTTGATCTAATCGGCAACACTCCATTGGTACGCTTGGTTGGACCCAGCGAGGCTGCGGGCTGCGATATCTTCGGCAAATGCGAATTTGCCAACCCCGGCGCGTCGGTAAAGGACCGTGCGGCGCTCTACATTGTTCGGGATGCTGAACAGCAAGGGCAATTGAAGCCGGGGGGGACGATTGTGGAAGGCACGGCCGGAAACACCGGCATCGGGCTCGCGCTGGTGGCTAATGCGCTCGGCTACAAAACCATAATCGTCATGCCCGAAACCCAAAGTCAGGAAAAGAAGGACACGCTGCGCGCGCTAGGGGCTGAACTCGTCCTTGTTCCTGCCGCACCCTATTCTAATCCCGGTCATTTCGTGCACACATCCCGCCGATTGGCCGAGGAAACCGAAAATGCGGTTTGGGCCAACCAGTTCGACAATATCGCCAACCGTCGTGCACATATCGAGACGACCGCCGAAGAAATATGGGCGCAGATGGATGGCCGCGTCGATGGCTTTACCTGTTCTGCGGGAACGGGAGGGACGATCGCCGGAGTTGGGTTGGGATTAAAGGCCAAAGATGAGAATGTGACAATTGCTTTGTCCGACCCGCATGGTGCGGCACTTTATAACTTCTACCAATGCGGCGAATTGCGCGCAGAAGGTAATTCGGTTGCAGAAGGCATCGGGCAAGGGCGGGTTACGGCTAATCTCGACGGCGCACCGATTGATACGCAATTCCGCATTTCGGATGAGGAAGGGCTGGTTTGGGTCAGGCGCTTGCTTGCCGAGGAAGGGCTATGCCTTGGCTTGTCATCTGGGATCAACGTCGCGGGTGCCGTTGCACTTGGTAAACAGCTCGGTCCGGGCAGGCGGATAGCGACTATCCTGTGTGATACCGGGTTCCGTTACCTTTCGACACTATACAATCCTGAATGGATGACGAGCAAAGGCTTGCCACCAATGCCGTGGCAACTGGACAATTGAGGATTATACCTCAATATAAAGACGCAGGAGGTCAACCCGTGGTTGAACAGCGTCAATCTGCATTACAGCGTATTCAAGTCGGCTTGGTCGGCCTTGTCGTGGTTCTGTTGTTCGTTAGCCTGGCCAACATGGTGCTAGACCGCGTGACCGACGCACGCCCGGTCAGCGAAGCGCCGGGCATGTCAGGCAGCAGTAATCCGGGGTCAGTGACGCAAGAGGCACCGGCTGAGCCGCTGGCCGAACTAGGCGTCACGCCGGTGGCAAAAGAAGATGCGACTGTAAACGAGAGCTTGGCACCGCCTACACCCCAAAATGTCCGGCGCTCTCCGGTTGACCAGCAACGCTGAACCAAAGCCCAACAGCCAGAAACGATATTTATGAGTTCAAACAATTTTGGTCCGGCGATACGCAAGCGCCTTTGGGTCGGGCTACTGATGGTAGCTGCACTCATACTATTGCTGACCGCGATGCGTTATTTGCGACCGGAACCGGCGGCTGATTTACCCAAACTTGGACTGATGACCACGCTGCCGTTGCAGTGGAGCGAGGGCGGGATCGAAGCAGCGATTGCAGCGGACGCCGCGCCCCATCCGGTTTATGCTCGGTTGGCGCAGAGCTATAAGATCGTACCA
Organism: Sphingomonadales bacterium; assembly: GCA_031420815.1. GTDB lineage: Bacteria > Pseudomonadota > Alphaproteobacteria > Sphingomonadales > Sphingomonadaceae > Sphingorhabdus_B. Next base: position 5,156 of record JANONL010000103.1, read on the forward strand.
ATCGACGATGTTGCGGTGCTGGACAATGATGGCATTTCTGTTTTGCTGCTGGCGCAACCAAGAGCTTTAAGTCCGCAAGAACTGGTTGCGTTCGATACGTGGGTTAGGCGCGGAGGGCGGGCACTGGTTTTGGCCGATCCCGCTTTGATGTGGGGCAGCCTTTATCCGTTAGGTGACAAACGGCGGCCGTTATTTACGTCATTGCTATCACCGCTGTTCAGCCATTGGGGGCTGCAGCTGGTTTTGCCCATCGATGAAAAGGAGGCTATGACTGAAATCGATATCGATGGTTTGCGTTTGCGCACGCAGACGCTTGGGGAATGGCAGGTAAAGGAGGGCGGTGAAAGCGGGGTGTGCTCGATCGCTACACTGCCGGTCTTGGCAGACTGCAAGATAGGCAAGGGCCGGGCGTTGTTGATTGCCGACGCCGATTTGCTCGATGCAGCCTATTGGGAGGGGCGCGGCGTCCGGGCCATTACCGCCACAGACGAGTTCGGCAACATGCGCTGGGTCGAGGCATTGTTATCTGCATTACGACAAGGTGGAACAGCGAGGGATTTTGTGGGGCAGTGAGGGGCGAGTCGCGTATTTCTGACGATAATGCCCGTTATTGCCTATAGGCTACACGGTCTTTCAAAGGTTTTTAGCACCATCTCGACAAAATATTATAGAAAATAATTGCTTAATATCTTTATATTTCAATGACTTAATCTTTTATCCTAAAATAAGCCCATAAAATCCCTCTTTTCATCCATGTAATCCCTTGATAAGCAAGTGCATCCAAGGGGTGGATTTCTGTTTCACGCTCGCAATAGCGAACGCGCAAATTGGCTATGCTTTTTTGCTTTCGGACATCTGCGCCTGATTTTGAGGGGTGGGTTCGGGCTGTGTCAGCGCTGGTGGTCTATGCAGGTTCAGGCGTTTCGGGGGTAGACGGTAAAGGCCGCACTACGATTCCTGCGGAATTGCGTGACAGCGTCCAGCAATCCAGCGGAAGCAATAGTGTATGCATTGCCCGTCACAATTCATTGCCTTGTCTGGTAGGCTTTGGCGGTGCTGAACGCCTAAAGTTACGTACCGACATCGAGACTCAGTGGGATAGCGCAGTTACACGCGGTCACCAGTTCGACCGCGAACTTGCCGGCATCAGCGCATCATCGATTTTTGAAACGGCTTTCGAAGCCAGTGGGCGTTTTGTGCTATCGCCGATGCTCAAGCATTTTGGCCGCATCGACGACCGCGCCTTTTTCTTCGGTGCGACAACGCATTTCATGCTGTGGAACCCCGATGTCTTCCTGAAGGAAGCGCCGGTCCAGTTCGACGCGGTCAAGGACGAGCTCAATTACTGGCTCGCCGAACTCGGAAAGCGCCACAAATGACGGCGCCGACCCCCCATATTCCAGTCTTGCTGGATGAAGTAATTCACGCTCTGGCCATCACCCCTGGTGCGGAGATTGTGGATGGTACCTTTGGGGCAGGAGGATACAGCCAGGCGATACTGGCTGGCGGTGCGCGCGTTTACGCGTTCGACCGCGATCCTGATGCCCTTTCTGAAGGTGCCGTACTTGCAGGCCGGAGTGGAGGTGCGTTGCGCCTCTACTCCGCCTGCTTTTCGGACATGGATGATGTGCTTGTTGCCGATGGTGTCATTTCGGTCGATGGTGTCGTGTTCGACATCGGCGTTTCGTCGATGCAGCTCGACCGCGCAGAGCGCGGCTTTTCGTTCCAGAAGGACGGACCACTTGACATGAGAATGGCGCAAGACGGCATGACCGCCGCCGAATTCGTCAACGGGGCCGAAGAATCCGAAATCGCCGACATTATCTATCGTTACGGCGAAGAGCATCGTTCGCGCCGCATTGCACGATCAATTGTTTCGGCGCGTCCGATCGCAACAACGGCTGAACTGGCGACGATTGTTCGCAAAGCGGTCGGCCATAAACCGGGCGCACCCAAAGATCCGGCAACGCGCGCATTTCAGGCGATCCGTATCCACATCAATCGCGAACTTGATGAATTGACCGGCGGCCTGGAGGCGGCCGAACGGATGTTGAAGCCGGGCGGTCGTCTAGCCGTCGTTACCTTCCACAGTCTGGAAGACCGAATCGTAAAACAGTTTCTACGCCGTCGCAGCGGTGGAGAGGGTGCAGGATCGAGACATATACCAACGATCGCAAATGCAGGCCCTGCACCCACCTTTGGCAAAGCCGAGAAGGCCGTGCGCCCTTCCAATGACGAAGTCGCGCGCAACCCGCGCGCACGTTCGGCAACGCTGCGTTCGGCGACGCGCACCACCGCAGCAGCATGGGCACAAGGAGGTATGGTGGCATGAGTCTGGCAATGAAGCGGCTTAAGAATTTGGGTTGGCTGGCACTGGTCTTTCTGGTCGCAATCCTGCTTTATCCACTTTCGCTGAACGTCGCCGCTCTCCACAGCGATCTGGTGCGCGTTGACCGCCGGATTCTGGATACCAAACGTGAAATCAGTTTCTTGCAAGCCGAATTGCGTACCCGCGCCAGTATGCAGCAGCTGGAGGAATGGAATGACCTTCTTTATGGATATGAGCCCCCGACTGTTGCGCAATTTGTCGATGGTGAATCGGCACTGGCTGGTTTGGGCGGAGAAACGCCGGCTACCAAACCGGTGATGGTCGCGGCATCGGCGGGTGACGGAGCAGCGCCTAAGGGTATGATCGGTGCGGCGCGCAACGGCGACAGCGACATGGCGGTATCAGACGAGCCCGAGCGCAAACAATCTGCCCCTGTTAAGTTCGCCAAAGTAGATAGGGTCGATCTGCCAAAACCGGATCAAACCCGCACCGAACGGCTTGCCCGAATCGATCAAAAACTGCTTTCTGATGACTTTATGCGCGACATATCGATGAAGGCCGATAAAGAACGTAAAAGCAAATGACCGTATTCGTCGCGCGCACGACAACCCGCAAAAGTGGCATCGGTTCGCCGCCATTCGCGGCTAATGCGTTTTGGCGCCTGTTGGTATTGACGGCGGCATTTGGGCTTTTCATCATGTTGCTGATAGGTCGGATGGCAACGCTGGCGTTGTTCGAAAGCACACGGGCATTTGGTGCGACCACGACCGATTACGTTCCGGATCGTGGCGACATCGTCGACCGCAATGGCGTGCCGCTGGCGCGCAGTATTTACGGTTACGCTATTTGGGTAAAGCCAACCGACATTTTGGGCAGCAAGAGGGAACTGGCAACCCAGCTCGCGACAATTTTTCCAGATACGCCTGCGGCGGAATTTTATTCCAAGTTGACCGCCACTAAGTCGGGCTATCTGCGCAAACGCGCGTTGCCCGAGGAGGTTAGACGCGTCCACGATCTCGGCGAAATTGCCATCGAGTTTCCGCGCGAAGCGACGCGTCTATACCCGCAGCACGACCTTGCCGCCCATGTGCTGGGCTTCGTCAATCGCGATGGCAAGGGCGCTTTGGGGATGGAGCGGGTGATGAACGATCATCTGCGGGACCCTGCCAAACGCGCAAAGCCACTCAATCTTTCGCTCGATGTCCGTGTACAGGCGGCGCTGGAAAGCGAACTGGCGGCAGGCATGGTCAGCACCGATGCCAAGGGCGCGGCTGGTGTCATATTGGATGTGCAAACCGGCGAGGTTATCGCAATGGCGACTTTGCCGTCGTTCAACCCCAACCGTCCGGTCTTTGCCAACATTCCGGACAATGGCGAGATGATAATCGCCGGAAAATATCCGATCAGTCGACAGACCAACAACGTTACCAATCGTGTCTATGAACTGGGTTCGACATTCAAGCCGTTGACCGTCGCCGCGGCACTCGACGCAGGGACCGTGCGCGACCTTTCGATCCGGTACGATGCGACCAAGCCGCTTGAGGTGGGCGGCTTCAAAATTCGGGACACGCATCCGGCTGGCCGCTGGCTCAACGTTCCCGAAGCGCTGGTGCATAGTTCGAACGTGGTAACGGCGCAGATTGCCGACAATTTAGGCCGTGAGCGGATGGACGCGATGCTACGTGCGATGCACTTCGACGGTCGTCCGGGAATTGAGCTTGCCGAACAGGCGATGCCGTTGTGGCCGAAAAACTGGGGCAGGATTACTAATATGACCGTAGGCTATGGCCACGGCATCGCGGTCACCCCGCTTCATCTGGCCAGCGCTTACGCGGCGATGGTCAACGGCGGCATCTGGCGCCCTGCCACCATGTTCAAGGTTAAGCCGGGCGTTAAAGGACAAGGAAAACGGGTCTTTTCTGCGGCAACAAGCGCGCGGATGCGCCAGCTACTGCGTATGATCGTGGTCGATGGTACCGGTAAAAAGGCTGATGCCGAAGGATACCGCGTCGGTGGCAAAACCGGCTCCGCTGAAAAGCCCGGCGTTGGCGGCTATGATCGCAATCTGGTTGTCGCGACATTTGCCGCAGCCTTTCCAATGGATAACCCGCGCTATGTCGTCATTGCGATGGTCGATGAGCCGAAAGGCACCGCAGAAACCGCATTTCAGCGCACTGCGGGCTGGACCTCTGCACCGATTGTGCGCAAGACGGTAACGCGCATCGGGCCGATGTTGGGTATCATGCCCGACATGAAACGCGACGTCGATGTGTCGGAACTGATGCCTTTGTTGTGGAAGGCCAAGGGAGAGCAGTAATGCGGCTGGGACAATTGCTCACCGGTTTGGACGGTGCAGCAGCCGAGCAAAATGTCACGGGCTTCGCCATCGACCACAGGAAAATTGCGCCTGGCACGATATTCGGTGCATTTCAGGGCGTTGCTTTCAACGGTGAGGACTTCATCGGCGATGCGGTGGC
>JANONL010000104.1:0-2302 GCA_031420815.1 Sphingomonadales bacterium
ACGATGGATTTTAGCGCGGTGCGGCTAAACGTCAGTTACGACGATAATATGGTCATCGACCGCGTTAGCTGCGGCTAGGCACCCAACACCCGCTTCACCAATACCAAATTGACCGGTGCGTTTTCTGCCAATGCCATCGCATTGGCGGCGCGGGCGAATGCCTCGACTGCGGCATGGCTACGCTCTACACGGCGCTTGACGTAGCTTAGCGCGTCAACGGTGATGGCGGCACCGCGGTCCGACAGATGTTTCTGGATCAGTTGCTCGATCAACTCGTCGTCGGGTGCGCCGATTTCCAGCAACATCGCCGCCGCTAACCTAGAGCGCAAATCGGGCAGCGATATATCCCAGTCTGCCGGTCGCCAGCGCGACGCCAATAGCAACGGTACGTTATTTTCCTGCGCGCGATTCCATGCGTTGAACAACGTTTCGGCACCCCCGGCATCGGCATCATCGATGACCGTACCGCCGACCTGCGCCGCAAAGTACCGGGCCATCAAGCTCTTTCCCGAACGCGGCGGGCCAACCAGTATCGCGCAGCGCCCCGGCCATGCCGCCGCGTTGCCAAGGCTGGCAAACACGCCTGCGTTGCCATCGGTGACGATCAGGCTGGACGACGCGCCGGAACGGAGTTCATCGAGGGGTAGCGCTATCTGTCGCATGTTGGCTCGACGCCGCTGAACGTTAGTTAGCGCGGCGGCGGCGCGGGCGTAACCAACGGCGCATCTGTTTCATCATCGCCTTCGGGGACGATGGATTTGACAATGTCATCAAGCGAAGGCCCCTCGGATGGGGCGCCGCCGTCGGCCTGCACCGCGACCGGCGTTTCCTCGACTTCGGATTCCAGATCTTCCTCGTCAATCACTTCCTGCTCAAGCACCAGAGAGCTATCGGCGCGCAAGCGGCCGTCGGCGAGTGCGGACTGGAACAACTGGTCCATCTTGACCACCGCCTGATCCATCATCGCCGGAATACCCTTGCTGGTCGGAACGCGTAGCGTAAAGGCGCCGAGAAATTTGTTATCCGGGCCATAACGCGCCGAAAACCTGCCGACCACCGGCCCGCCTGGCCATAGCCGTTCGATCCGCGCAATCGGAATGATGACATCGGCCGCACCGAATTGGTCGAGAATGGTCCGCCACCAAATCCGGCTGCGCCGGTCCATCTGGCCAGCGTTCAACAACAGCGATTCGCCGCCTGCACCGCTTGGGCGGACATAGTCGATGGTGCTTTCGGCGGTGCGGTATTTCGCCCAACTGGCTTGCCAGAAGGTGCGCTGTTCGAACACTGTCGGCGCGCCTGCGGAATATGTGACCGGCAAAATCAACAACGGTGCAGAACGCCGTGACACGCCCTTTACGCCCAGTATCTGCCCTGCTCGGGCGCGGTCGAACGAAATGCCCAAACGCGCGACATAGCGGCGCGGGCCGATCTGCTCTTCCTCGACGATGATCGCGGCAACGATGCCATCCAGTGTCGAATCGGATAAGGTCGATCCGGCACCGCCATGGGTTTTTGCCCACAACGCGCTCCATGCCAACCGCTGCGCTTCTTCCCAGCCTTTTTGCCGCGCCTCCTGCGCATTTTTCCCGGTAACGTTGACCTGTACACCAGTGACCTCAAAGTCGCCGGTGCTGGCAATCGGCGCAATCCCGCGCTTTGGCCCTTCGATCTGGGCGAACACGATGCCGCCACCGATCAGGGCCAACGGCAAGCCGATTGCCGCAATTCCAAACCATTTCCCGCGCAATTTTGTCATTGCCGCACCTTTAGGCGACATAGACGTGGAATTCCAACCCTGTTCTCGCTAACGGCGATAAATGGATTCCAAACACAGCCAAACCGAGCCCTATACCTACGCCAAAGCAGGTGTTTCGATTGACGCGGGCAACGCACTGGTGCGGGCGATTGCGCCATTGGCCAAGGCAACGCGGCGTGCGGGCGCGGATGCCGACCTTGGCGGGTTCGGCGGGTTTTTCGACCTCAAAGCGGCTGGCTTCAACGATCCGCTGCTGGTTGCGGCCAATGACGGCGTTGGCACCAAGCTGAAGCTCGCCATCGATTCGGGACGGCATGAGGGCGTCGGCATTGACCTGGTCGCAATGTGCGTCAATGATTTGATTGTGCAAGGCGCAGAGCCGCTTTTTTTCCTCGATTATTACGCCAGTGGCAAACTCGATTTGGATGTCGCAACCGCCGTCGTCGCCAGCATCGCCGAGGGTTGCAAGCTCGCCGGTTGCGCGCTGATCGGTGGCGAAACCGCCGAGATGCCGGGGATGTATTCGGACGGCGATTATGACCT
>JANONL010000105.1:0-7326 GCA_031420815.1 Sphingomonadales bacterium
GGCTGGTGAGCCAATAGGAGCGCGGGGAGAAACGCCCAAGCGACGCAGCGCTCAAGCTGCTGACGCTGGCGGAGCGGAAGGGATGATGGCGGTGGATTAGGCGTTCATGGCGGTTGCTTAACCTGTGACGGCAGGATTGTCTAAGCCGGGATACGGCAGCGGTTCGTTGTGCCGTCCTGATCGCTGTGACTGGATGTCGATTCTGGAGCGATGCGGCGATCATTGCGGTCGATTCGTCGTTGCTTCGAGTCCGAGTCGCGGTATGATGTTGTGTTTTTCTTGCCACAAATGCTTGATTATCGCCCAAAAGTTTTAATCATAAAATATTGATATATATCATTAAAAATGTTATCCATAGATTCAGTTAGCAATATCGGCGCCGCGACATTAACCATCTGCTTCTTGCTTAATCAAAGCTTAACAAAAACGGCTTAGGTTTTTCGAGAACGAGGGGCACAGGGCAAAATGACACAACAGGAATCGATCAATCGCGATTTGGAAACGTTCGCGCGTTTGGCGGCTTTGTCGCTAAATGTGCCGTTTGTCACCATCGCGCTGACCGGTGCTGGCGATGCCATGTCTGGCGAAAACGGGGCCGCTCGAAATGTGGCTGCGCAGAAGGCGGTTTTTGTTGAGGGTTCGTGGGCGGCCGACCATGCCGACATTGATCTCGCCGGGCTGGACAATGCAAGTGCCGTTGCCCAGAACATTCCATTCTTTGCCTGCGTACCGATCAGGGGTGATGCTGGCCAAACCGTCGGCACGCTGTGCTGCGGCGACAGCGATCAACGTGATCTGAGCGACGCCGAAGTCGGTATGTTGAAATCCGTGGCGGCGCAAGTTGCAGCGCGGGTGCAGGTTAGCGAACCCGGTTCGGCCTTCGCGAAGGTTTGAGCGTTGGGGCACCTGTTAGCGTTTGCGGGCAATGCCGGGCCAAACCTAATCCAGACGCCCTGAATTCGTTTCAGCATCTTACTTTTTCAAGCGTACAGAGGTAAGGCCCTGAAACAAGTTCAGGTTGACGGGCACATGAGACTGAAAATTAGTTTTTCACATTGGCTGGCATTACTGCTGCCTACTGCCTTGCTGGCTGGTGCTTACGGCTCGCAATATTTCGGCGGGCTTTTTCCGTGTGAAATGTGCTGGTGGCAACGTTATCCGCATTATGCCGCTGTCGCTATCGCGGTGCTGGCATTCGCCGTTAGCAACCCCGGTTACCGCCGCGCGCTCGTGGCGCTTGCGGCCTTGGCGATTGCGACTAGCGGCGCGATTGCCGGTTTTCACGCCGGTGTTGAATATGGCTGGTGGGAAGGACTGACCAAATGCACATCCACGATTAGCGGTAGCGGTGACGAATTGCTGAAATCGATTATGAATGCACCGCTGATCCGGTGCGATGTAGCGCCCTGGACATTATTCGATATTTCGCTTGCCGGTTTCAATTTTCTCTTGTCGTTCGGCGGCGCAATCGCCATCTTTGCAATGATATGGCGAAACCCCAAACACTGACGGCAAAATCTTCCGATATCGCGAGCATGCTGCGCGTCAATCAGGCGGGTGAATATGGCGCGAAGCGGATTTACGCGGGCCAGCTTGCGGTGATGGGCGACCGTACCCTCGCTGCGCGCAGCATAGCGCATATGGCCGAACAAGAAGAACGGCATTTGTCCGCCTTCGACAAACTCCTTGCAGAACGGGGGGTGCGACCGACTGTGCTGCAACCTTTCTGGGATGTTGCGGGCTTTGCTTTGGGCGCAGTGACGGCCGCTATTGGTCCAGAGGCGGCGATGGCTTGCACCGTTGCCGTCGAAACCGAAATCGACCGGCATTATTCGGAGCAGTTGGAGCAGATCGGTGACCGCGACCCTGCATTGTCGGCGATGGTCGCAGATTTTCAGGCTGACGAACTGGAACACAAAGCAACGGCTTTGGCGCAAGGTGCCGAACGCGCACCCGCTTATCCGCTAATGAGCGCGGCGATCCGGTTTGGCTGCCGTGCTGCAATCGCTTTATCGAAACGAATTTAGGGCCAAGGCCTGACCCTCACTTTCATCCGTTGTTCAGCAACGAAGGTCGAAAAGCCCGAATAAATGTTGGAGATAAATTCCGTGACCGCAGTTTCCCGAATTTCGATTGCTCTTTTGGCCTTGGCCGCATCATTGCCCGTCGCGGCGCAAGATCAAGCGGGGCCATCGGTGCCGGACGAGAAAATCAACCAGCTGATTGTCTATGGCGATGATGTATGTCCGGAAAGCAAGGGCGACGAGATTGTGGTTTGTGCACGGATGGGTGAAGCCGACCGCTACCGTATTCCGACCTCGCTGCGGAACGACCCGAACGATCTGAAGAATCAGGCATGGACCGAGCGAGTCAAGGCTTACGAATATGTTGCGGCCAGCGGCACGATGAGCTGTTCGCCATCGGGCGCAGGCGGCTTTACCGGTTGCGGACTCGGTGAAATCAACAAGGCCTATGCCGAAAAGGCGCAAGACCCCGGCATTACCTTCGGGCGCCTGATCGCGGCGGAACGGGCAAAGCGGCTGGCCGGGATCGATGCTGAATCGGCGGAAGTCGAGGAACGGGTAAAGCAGTTCGAGAAAGAACGTGCCGAACGTGAGGCCAAGCTACAGGCCGAAGCTGAAGCCCAAGAAACAGCCGTTGTGCCGCAACCGGACACAGCGCCGCTGCCTGAGCCAAAATAACGCAGGCTCAGCCTTTCGCTTTCTCTGCCGCAATCCAATCTCTGATTTGCGTCTCTAACACATCGAGCGGCACCGAGCCTTGGCCAAGCACGGCATCATGGAATGCCGCCAGTTGGAATTTGGTGCCCAGCTCTTTGGTCGCCAACGCCCGCAGTTCGCGGATTTTCAGCTCGCCGAGCTTGTAGGCCAAGGCTTGGCCCGGCCAGCTGATATAGCGGTTGACCTCGGCTTCAATATTCGCTGCCGATAGCGCGCTGTTGTCGGTCATGAAGTCGATGGCTTGCTGCTTGCTCCAACCCTTGGCGTGGATGCCGGTGTCAACCACCAGACGGCAAGCGCGCCACATTTCATAGGACAGCCGCCCCATGTCCTTGGCTGGTGTGTCGTATAGACCCATTTCGATGCCGAGACGTTCGGAATACAACCCCCAGCCTTCGACAAAGGCAGTGAAGAACGCGCCGTTCTTGCGGAAATCGGATAATGGCAGCTCCTGCTGCAACGCGATCTGGTTATGGTGGCCCGGTACTGCCTCATGTGCAGAAAGCGCAGGAATTTCCCAGAAAGGACGCTGGTCGAGCTTCGACGTGTTGACGAAATACGTTCCCGCTATGCCGATTCCCGGCGATCCCGGATTATAGTAAGCGGTGGTCGTACCCTCCGCAGTTTCGGCGGGGATTTCCTTTATACCGTAGGGCAGGCGCGGCAGGCGGTGGAACAGACCGGGCATTTTGCCGTCGATAATCTTGGTCACGCGCGCCACTTTTTCCATCAGCTCTTCGGGCGTTTTTGCATAATATTGCGGATCGCTGCGGAGCTGCTGGATGAACGCCTCACGGCTCGGATATCCGGCTTTGGTTGCGACATCGGTCATCTCGGCCCGAATGCGAGCAACCTCTTTCAGGCCAATCGCATGGATTTCCTCCGCCGTCAGATTGGTAGTTGTTTCTTCGCGGATCCGGTAATCATAATATTTGGCACCGCCTGGTTGTGCCGAGACACCCGGAGCTTTGGCACAAGTCGGTTTGTAACGGGTGGTGTACCAATCGAGATGCTTCTTCAGCGCCGGATTGATGATCGCGCTGATCGTGGCAATCGCTTGCGACGCCATCGCGTTGAATTCTTCCTCGCTCAACGCTTCGGGCCGCTTCCCCGCATAAGGTCCGAAAAACCGCGACTTCCGTTCATCTTCGGTGATCAGCCCGGTAATCGTCGCTTCAAAGCCGTTCAGCGTCTCGCACGGCTGGATAAATTTGCCCTTAATCGCGACATCGGCGACTTCGATGTTCTGGTCATTGACCTTGGCATATTGCTTCAACCGGTTGTTGTAGCTGTCGAAATCGGCCTTAGTGTTGAACGGCAGGTTGTCGGCAATCCCGGCAAAATTCTGATGCCAGCTGGAATAGGTTGTGAAGTTAATCGCGCGCTGGCCAAAGCCATTGCCTTCGATGGTGCCGTTCAATGTCCGTCGAAGAATTCCCGCCTCGACCTTGCTTGGCGCATCCAGCTTGTCCTGTGGAATGGCGTCGAGCTTCTTGACAAACGTAGCAGCAGACGCAGCCTTCCGGTCTCGCCCAGCCAGACTGTAATCGCCGACCTCGCCCGCATAGGTGTCGATGCCCAATGAGCTGGCGAAGATCGGCTGCTCCTTCAACACGTCGGCCCAATACGCATCGACCAGCAATTTCAGGTCGCCATTGGCATCGGCGTGGGCGGGCGACGATGTTGCCAATGCTATGAAAGCTGCCCCCATTAGATATTGCTTCAACACGCTGTCCTTCCGCCACACAATCTAATAACTATCGACCGCCGCAAACATCGCGGTCACCTGTTCGCGTTCCTCACGCGTCAGCTCTGGCCGCCAGATATCAAAGATCAGGACCAGCCGGTCATACATGCTGTTGTTCCACGCCTCGTGCTCGACCGTGTCGTCAAATGCGATCATCCTGCCCTCGGTCCATCCGATGGTCTCGCTACCGACGCGGAACCCGCAATCGGGTGGCACGACCAAAGGCAGGTGGCAGATAAGGCGGCTGTTGAGCATCCCGGTGTGCGGCGGGATTTTGGCACCGGGGCGCAATAGAGACAACATAACCGATGGCGCACGCGGACCGATATGGCACAGCGGCACATGGTCGATAACCGCCTTGTATATCGTCGGACACCGCGCAGCATGTTCTTCGACTGCGGCTCCATTCTGCCAAAGATAAAGCGTGCTCCAGTCCGGGTTTTCCAGCATCCCGTGGAAATCACCCTGCGGACGTTTGGTATCGGTCTTCACATAAGGCGCGAACCCGGCGTGGTCGGCTAGCAGGGCTAGCGCCTCTTCGCGCATTGCCGGAAATTCGGCTTCAAGCTGTGGCACCCAATCATATTCGCTAATATTGGCAAACTGCAGATAGTCGGTGCCAGGATAATAATGCACCAGCGGCTTTTGTGGATATTGTCGCCGTTCGGGCGGCCGCTCGGTCTCGCCGAGCATCATGTCGAGCGATAGCCGAAAACGCGAATGCTGCTTGTTGCGTGGGTAACCGGCTTTTCCGAGCGCGTCCAGCAGATGCTGTTTGAACACCGCCGCTAGCCAAATGGTCGCGGCTTGAGCGCGTGCCGTTTGTGCTGCAGTTTCGGTGTTCAACGCGGGCGATGAAGCTGCGATGCGGATGGCTGCGGAATAATATGCATTGGCCGCGCGATTATCACCCGCGTCGCGGCGATGATCGCCTTTGGCCACCAGCGCCAACATGTCTGCGCGGTTTTGGCCTAACCGATTGTCTGCATCGATTTCCGACATGACATCGGATGGGGTGACAGGTGCGGTCGAATGGAGGGCCATATGGCATGGGCATAATGCAAATTGAACGCGGTTGGCAATCGCCCGATGGTGCAGGGCCGAATCGCCCCGGCCCTGCACCCGCCCCAATCCCCTCGTGCACCCGAGTGTGTGCGACCCGAGGGACGTGACGAACCCCCGTTAAACCGGGAGCTATGACCGGCGAAATGCCCCCTCGCCGACCGACCGCAATTACCTGTTTCGGGCTCCGACCTTTGCCGCCTTGAAACCCGCTTCCATTTCACGGCCCATTTTCTCGAATTCGGGCATCATCATTGCCATTGCTCGTGCCAATCCGCCCATCATACCCATTGCTTCACGGCTGCGTACACCCAATTCCTCGGGTAAATATTCGGCATCCCGCCCAGCCAAGTCGGCGACGGTGGCATCCCGCCGGATTCGTTTTCTAACCGTTCCGGGGCGTGCATCCTCGATAGCGGCCGCAAGATTGCCTACAGGCAAGTCCATCATCGTTGCTGTCATGCGTTCAACCGCCCGGGCAACACCGGCCTGCATCGCAGGGTCAGAGATTTTGTCGGCCATGCCGATCATATCGGATGATCTGTCGGTTTGTTCGACTGGTTCCCGGGTGTCGTAATCTTCGACATCACCGGTGCCCGATGCGAAGACTATTTCGTCATCGCTTTGGGCGAACGCAGCACTGAACATCGTCGGTGCAACGGCCAACGATGCAGCAAACGGAATACTGATAAAAAAGGTCAAGGGTCGCATTAGCATAAACCTCAGTCACTGCCCAAATTGGGCGTCGCGGCGAAGGTGCCGTTGGCAATGACACTAGAACGGCCCGAATTAGCTAATCCTGAACAAGATGCTCAGCTTACCGCAAATAAGGTAAACAGTTGTAACAAGATAGCGGGCCTACTCTGCCGCCTCTAACGCCTCGCTATCCGACAAAGGATTGGCCAACCGGCTAAGCATTTCCTTCGGGCAAATCTGCCAGAATTCGCCCCGCCGACGATCCCAGTCGTCGATGATCGAGCGCGACCATACGCTGTCGGTTGAATAAGCGTGGGCCACGACCAGCGCTTTCAACTCTCCCTCCCAATGCGCGCTGTCGAGCCGTTGCCAGACGATGCTTTCAGGGTTGGCGTTGGCTTCGAAGCTGCCATCGGTGTCGAGCACAAACGCCATCCCGCCGGTCATGCCGGCCCCGAAATTGCCACCAATTTTGCCCAGAATGACGGCCATCCCGCCGGTCATATATTCGAGGCCGTTGGCTCCGCAGCCTTCGACGACCACCTTGGCACCGGAATTACGGACGGCAAAGCGCTCGCCAGCCTGTCCGGCCGCGAACAGACAGCCCGAGGTTGCGCCGTACAGTACGGTATTGCCGATGATGCTGTTATGCTGGCTGTCGAGCGGCGAGCTGACGGTGGGGCGGACGATAATCTTGCCGCCGGAAAGTCCCTTGCCGACATAATCGTTTGAATCGCCGAACACTTCAAGCGTGATGCCGTGGCACAGAAACGCGCCAAGTGACTGACCCGCGCTGCCGCGCAGACGGACGTGGACATGGTCATCGGCGAGGCCCTTCATGCCGTAAAGCCTCGTGATTTCCGACGAGAAACGCGTGCCGACCGCACGGTGAGTATTGCGGACATTGTAGGTCAGCTGCATTTTTTCGCGGCGGTTGAAAACGGGCGCGGCGTCACGGATCATTTGGGCATCAAGGCTGTCAGGCACTTCGTTGCGGAAGGTGGGGATATTGAACCGGCGCGCGCTGTCGGGGGCATCGACCTTTGCAAGTATCGGATTCAGGTCGAGATCGTCCAGATG
>JANONL010000106.1:0-7497 GCA_031420815.1 Sphingomonadales bacterium
CGCAAACATCGCTGGCGCGCCACCCATTTCATGCGGCTCTGCCACAGCAACGGTCACGCTCTGCCCGTCACCATGGTCGCCCAAAACCGGAACCGCGTCGGTCACCTTGCGGCGCTGCACATTCCAGACCAGCCCCAGCCGTTCCATCGCAAAAATCGTTTTGCCGTTCAGATCCCATTCCCACCAAGCGATCGTGTTGCTCGCGCTGCGGGGATGCCGGTGGTGATTATTGTGCCAGCCGTCGCCGAGCACAATGATGTTCACGAACCAGTTGTTAGTCGCAGCACCGACGTCCTTGAACCGTTGATAGCCGAAGCTATGCGCTAGGCTATTGGTGCCCATTACGCCGTTCAAGAAGATGAAGGTGCGCAGGAACCCGCCAATCAATATGGTGCCGACGACGGCGTCAGCGCCGCCGAGAGCATAGCCCCATATCGCGGGAAAACCGACCAGTGAGAACGCGACCCAGAACCACCGTGTACGGTGGCAGAACTCGACAGCGGGGTCACCGACCAACCCTTTGCCGTAGATCGTCATGTCGGTGTGGGCATTATCGAAAAGCCAGCCGAAATGCGAAATGGCAAGGCCCTTTAGTTTGCCCATCGGGCGCCCGTGGCCGTCGATTTTCGGGCTGTGCAGGTCGCCGACACCGTCGGTAAAAGCATGGTGACGGCGGTGGTCAGCCGCCCATTTCTTGACCGAGCCCTGACACGCCATCTGCCCGCAAATGCCGATAAAATAGCGCATCCGCTGCGATGTCTCAAATGCGCGGTGGGTGAAATACCGGTGAAAACCGACCGATAGGCCGAAATTGATAATCAGATACCCAACGGTAAAGGCCGACCATTCAACCCAACCGGTGCTATGCGTGAATAGCCACCATAAAGCGAGCGCCGAACCGCCGACTTGCGCGACAAACAGCCCGGCGTAATCCAGATGCTTGGCACGAGCAGCCGAACCGCCGATCAACACCCCGCGTCGCGGCTGACCTTTACCACCCTTTTCCCAGGCGCGGTCGGACGGATATAGCCCGGTCGATTTGATCATTCGGTCAACCCCCAATACCGGCGAGAAAGCACGGTGTTCATACAACTTTACAGACGTCTTTATGCCTTGCGCCCGGTTACAGTGTCAATTGGATTAACCAGAGCCGGAGTGATGTCTGAAATCCACGGAAATCTGGGCAAATCCTACTTTGCAATAGTCGATTTGCTAATAAAATCGGTCCGATTCTGAACGCTAATGGACCCCAATTGCCTTTTACGCGTTACCACTGCTCCATCCAACGGAGAAGTATCATGGCCGACCTATCGCAAATCAAGGAACATGCAGAAGTCATCGGCGCCGACGGCGTCCATGTCGGCACTGTCGACGGCGTCGAAGGCAACCGGATCAAGCTGACGAAGAAGGATTCCGGTCAAGGAAGCCACGAAGGCCACCATCATTTCATCGCAGGCGGACTGGTCGCTTCGGTCGAAGACGGCACCGTCCGGTTGTCAGCGAACGCCGACGTTGCGATCACCTTCGAGGAAGAAGAAGCCTAATTGGTAGAATTCTAGGAGCGCGGCGCGCCAGCCGCGCTCCTGATCCTTTATCAGGCCGCTTGTGACATTTCCATCCGCGCAAAATTGAGCGCGTCTAGAAACTGGTCGGCGGCATTATCCCAGGTAAAACTCTCACCGAACGCACCGATTGTTTGTCGGTCACAGGTAAGCGCACGAGCAATTGCCGCATCCAGCACATCGTCAACCGCGCCCACCGGCATTGCCAGCTGGTCGAACGCGCCGCGCCCATTTTCGCCGATTATGTCAAGCGGGCCGGGCACCGGATAACCCGCCACCGGAACGCCGCACGCCAGTGCTTCGATCATCACCAAGCCGAAAGTATCGGTCTTGCTGGGGAATACAAAAACGTCCGCTGCAGCAAAGGCACTAGCCAATTCTTCCCCCGACAGCGACCCCATAAAAAGCACGTCGGGGAATTTCGACTTTAGCTCGGCTAACGCGGGGCCATCGCCCACCACAACCTTCGTGCCTGCCACCGCTAAACCCAGAAAAACTTCCAGATTTTTCTCGACTGCGACCCGTCCCACCGAAAGCAGGATGGGGCGCAGCAGTTTTTCCAACGCGGCGTGCGGTTGCAGACCGCGCCGGAATATCGCGGTATCGATGCCGCGCGTCCATAGCCGGCTGTGAGTGATGCCGCGGCCCGTCAGCTCGTCCATCAATCGCGGCGTCGCTGCCAAAACAGCGCGCGCGGGCGCGTGAAAACGCCGCATCACCGGCCAGAAGAAATCAGGCGAAAGGCCGGTGCGCACAGAGGCATAGTCGGGGAAGCGCGTGTGAAAAGCTGTAGTGAACGGCACATCATGCATCATGCACCAGCGCCGCGTACTCCATCCAATCGGACCTTCTGTCGAAATATGGACGATGTCGGGCCGCATTTGCGCGAGCTTTTTGCGCAAACCAAAGCGCGGTGCGAGCGCAAGGCGAATTTCACCGTAGCCCGGGCACGGCACGGTACGAAACTGCTCGGGGCTGATGACGGTCACATCGTGCCCACGCTCGCGGAGCAGCTTGACCGTCATTTCCAGCGTGCGAACGACGCCGTTTATTTGCGGCAGCCAAGCGTCGGTGGCAATCGCGATCTTCACGCTGCAACGTTCACTGTTTTTGCGTCTTGCTGTTGTTGCCGGTTGTGTTCGGCCCAATCGACAATCGACATCGCACCGTCTTTGTCCTCGACCAAAGCGGTGCAGCTTTCGACCCAGTCGCCATCGTTATAATAGGTCACCCCGTCAAATTCACGGATTTCGGCGTGGTGGATATGGCCGCACACTATGCCGTCAACGCCGCGCTCCGTGGCGGCGCGCGCCACCGCTTCTTCATACTGGCCGATGAATTGTACCGCGTTTTTGACGCGAAGTTTAAGATAGGACGACAACGACCAATAAGGCAGATGCAAGCGCCGTCGCACCGCGTTAAGCCAGATATTGGCCTTGAGCAGGAATGTGTAAGCCGCATCGCCCAAGAAGGCGAGCCATCGCGCATAGAGCACCACACTGTCGAACATATCCCCATGGGTAACGAGCAGCAGACGCCCGTCGGCTGTTTCGTGGATTGCTTCATGCGCCAACTCAACCCCGCCAAAATCAAGTCCGGTATAGTCGCGGAACATCTCGTCATGATTGCCCGGCACATAGACAACGCGCGTCCCCCTGTGCGCCATTTTGAGGATGCGGCGGACAACCTCGTTGTGGCTGGATGGCCAATACCAGCCCTTACGCAGCCGCCAGCCATCGACAATGTCGCCGACTAGATAGAGCGTGTCGCATTCGATACTGCGCAGAAAATCGAGCAGCAGCTCCGCTTTGCATCCTGCCGTGCCGAGATGGATGTCGGAAATCCAGACAGTCCGGTACTTCAGCTTGGGCTGGTAACTGCGCGGTTCTTTTTCATTGAACCAGTCGGGCATTTTCGGGTCGAAAACGCGCGCGATGTCATTTTTGCTCAGCACATCGGTCATGAGATTTCCAGTTGTCTGCCTTAACTGGATCTGCGGGTTAGCGGCTGTGCGTTACGCGTTAAGGTCGTGGGCGTTACAGTTTCGAGTCAATGCGCCGCGCCCCAACTCGGCCCGGTGCCGATGTCGATGCCAAGCGGAACGGTCAGTTTAACCACCGGCTCGGCGGCGTTTGCCATGACGTTGCGGATGACTTCGCTTGCCGCCTCGACATCGCCTACGGGTAGTTCAAACACCAGTTCGTCGTGGACCTGAAGCAGCATCTTGACGTTCGGCAACCCCGCAGCCTCCAACGCCGGACCCATTCGAACCATAGCGCGTTTGATGATGTCGGCGCTGGTGCCCTGGATCGGTGCATTTATGGCCGCGCGTTCGCTGCCCTGTCGCTCGTTCTGGTTGGCGGCGTTGATTCGCGGGAACCAGGTTTTGCGCCCGAATAAAGTGGTCGAATGGCCGCGTTCCTTCACCTCGGCCAGCGTCTCCTGAATATAGTTGGAAATGCCGGGAAAGCGTTTGAAATAGGTGTCGATCATCGCCTGCGCTTCGTCGGGCGTCGATTCGAGCCGCTTCGCCAATCCCCAGCGCGAAATGCCATAGAGGATCGAGAAATTGATGGTCTTGGCGCGGCCTCTGGTGTCGCGGTTGACCTCGCCGAACAGCTCCTTTGCGGTACGGGCGTGAATGTCTTCGCCCTGTTCGAATGCTTCTCGCAACGCACCGACATCTGCCATGTGAGCGGCCAAACGCACTTCGATCTGACTATAATCGGCGGCCAAGATGACATTGCCGGGTTCGGCGACGAAAGCATCACGGATTTGCCGACCGATTTCGGTGCGGATCGGGATGTTTTGCAGATTGGGGTCGGTCGAGGACAACCGCCCGGTCTGCGCGCCGACCAGCGAGTAGCTGGTATGCACACGTCCGGTTTTGGCGTTGATCTGCTCTTGCAGGCTATCGGTGTACGTCGATTTCAGCTTCGCCAGTTGTCGCCAGTCGAGCACCTTGCGCGCGATCTCGACACCCTGTCCGGCCAAATCCTCAAGCACAACGACGTCGGTCGAATACTGGCCCGATTTGCCCTTGCGGCCGCCTTTATGTCCCATCTTCTCGAACAGGATATTGCCGAGCTGTTGCGGGCTGCCGATGGTGAAGGGCTCGCCCGCCATGCCATGAATTTCCGTCTCCAATTTCTCCATCTCGCTGGCAAATTCAGCCGACAGCCGTGACAGCACGGCGCGGTCAACCTTGATGCCGCGACATTCCATTGCCGAGAGCACCGGCACCAAAGGCCGGTCAACCATCTGATATACCCGTGTCGCTTTTTCTGGACCAATCCGCAGGCGCAGATGGTGCCAGAGGCGCAGCGTTACATCGGCGTCTTCGGCGGCATATTTGGTTGCCTCCCGAACCGGCACGGCGGCAAAACCGATGGCCGATTTGCCGGTACCGGTGACGCTTTTATACGAGATACATTCATGGCCGAGATGGAGCTTCGACATCTCATCCATGCCGTGGCCGTGGTCGCCCGCGTCGAGCGCGAAACTCATCACCATCGTATCGTCGAACGGCGTGATCGTCAGGCCATGCTGCGCCAATACCGACATATCATATTTCAAATTCTGCCCGATTTTGAGGACGCTTTCATCCTCCAGCAAGTCCTTCAGCCGCGAGAGTGCATCGGCCAGCGGTATCTGCACCGGTGTTTCGGCAAGCAAATCGGTACCGCCGTGTGCCAGCGGCACATAGCAAGCCTCGCCGGGCGCAACCGCCAGCGAAAAGCCGACCAACCGCGCGGTTACGGCTTGCAAGCTATCGGTTTCGGTATCGAACGCGACATAGCCGACTTCGCGCGCACGCGTGATCCAGCGGTCGAGCGTCGCGGCGTCGGTGACCATCGCATAAGCATTGGTGTCGATGGGCGGCATCGGCGCAGGCAGGATGCGGGTGCCGGGGGTCGGCGCTTGTTCGGCACCGTCGCCTTTGGTCACCATTTTGGGTGTACCGGCAATCGATTTATTCGCCGCCGCTGTGTTGGTCACGTGGCCAATCCGTTTCAGCAGCGAATTGAAGCCGTGGTGCTCGAGGAATGCGGCAAGTGGTTCCTCCGGAATCGCGCCGAGCGTCATGTCCTCTATGGCAATCGGCAGCGGGCAGTCTTCTTTGAGCGTAACCAATACCTTCGACAGCCGGGCCTTTTCGGCAAACTCGATCAAATTATCGCGCATCTTCGACGGTTTCATATCGGGCGCGGCGGCAAGCACGCTTTCCAAGTCGCCGAATTCCTGAATAAGTTTGGTTGCGGTCTTCGGGCCGACGCCGGGAACACCCGGCACATTGTCGACGCTGTCGCCCATCAGCGCCAGGACGTCGCCGACCTTTTCCGGCCCGACACCGAATTTCTCGATGACCTCTTCGGTGCGGATGCGCTGGTTCTTCATCGTGTCGAACATGTCGACGCACGGTTCGACGAGCTGCATCAAATCCTTGTCCGACGAGACGATGGTGACATGCCAGCCAGCCCTGCATGCCGCCTTCGCATAGCTGGCGATCATGTCATCGGCCTCGACATTATCCTCTTCAATCATGGGCAGGGAAAAGGCCCGTGTGGCGTCGCGGATCATCGGAAATTGGGGGCGTAAATCCTCTGGCGGCTCTGGCCGGTTGGCTTTGTAGAGGTCGTAAATTTCGTTACGGAAGCTGTGCGAACTTTTGTCGAGTACCACTGCCATGTGAGTCGGTCCGTCGGCCTTGTGCAAATCATCGGCGAGCTTCCACAGCATCGTCGTGTAACCATAAACCGCGCCAACCGGCTCACCGCGAATGTTGGTCAGCGGCGGCAGACGGTGATAGGCGCGAAAAATGTATGCTGACCCGTCGATGAGGTAGATGTGCTTTTGTTCGGACATGATTGCCGATTAGCAGCGACGCCAACATGAGTCTTGGCAAAATATCCTCGCCGATTTCGAAATCGGCTTGTCGCCCTCCGTGTATTATGACAGCAATACGCACAATGACGGCTTTTGAACAGATCGACCTGATGGCGCGTGGTGGTTCGCTGGCTTTGCTGGCGCTGTGGAGCTGGCTGTTGATCAGAGATCATCATCACGCGCTACCGGCGCGGATGGCGGTTCTGATGAATTTTTCCATCGCCTGCCACATCCTCGGGACCTTGCCTCAATCGACCGTGCTTGAAACCGCCGATTTTTTCTTTGAGATTTTTTCCGTTACCGTTCCCGGCATGTTTTGGCTGTTCGCGCGGACCTGGTTCAACGATGAAACGCGAGTTGGCTGGCGCAGTTGGACTTCGATTGGTGTAGCAATGCTGTTGCTGACATCTGTCTGGTGGAATTATCCCTCAAAAAGTTCATTATTCTGGCCATCGGTAGTAATGCTGCGTGCAATGATGTTTGTATTTTGCGTAGCCGGACTGTGGGTCGTATGGCGCGGTAGGGATGGCGATCTACTTGAAACAAGGCGGCGCTTGCGGGTGCGGCTGGTGGGGGCGGTCGGCGTCTATGTGTTGCTCGTCAATACTTTGGAAATATTGATTCTGCGTGATCTCGGTCCGCAATCGCTGCGCACCTATATCGAAATCGGGATTACGCTTTTGACATTCGGATTCTGTGCCACGATGTTTCAGATGCGTCAGGCCGATATGTTCGGACCATCACAACTGCGCCAACCCGCAGATCCCGATATTCCGGACCCGTCGCTGGTCCAGCTTGGTGTTAGGTTGAACGCGCATATGGAGCGCGAACGCGGGTGGCGCGACGAAACTCTGTCTATTGCCAAGCTGGCGGCCCAACTCGGCGAACCGGAATACCGCCTACGCCGCGCGATTAACGGGCAATTGGGTCACCGCAATTTTGCGGCTTTTTTGAACGGCTTTCGCCTTCATGAAGTAAAGATGGCGCTCGTCGATCCAACCCAGAAGGACGTCCCGATCATCACCATCGCGCTCGATGCAGGCTTTGG
>JANONL010000107.1:0-5005 GCA_031420815.1 Sphingomonadales bacterium
CCGGAACTACGGCATATATCAGCACGAGCGCAACGCTACCGACGACAAAATAGATGATCGATTTGACAAGAAAGCCGAAGAAACGGGCAGGAAACGAGCGTTTCGGTTCGGTCATGCCGATTAGCTAGCGCAGCGATTCCCGCCCGTCATCACATTTTTACGTTTTAGCTCATCCAGCAATCAGCAGCCGTTTTTCGCCAGCAATTCGCATCATCGCCTTTTGCAGCTTTTCAAATGCCCGGACTTCGATCTGCCGGACACGTTCACGGCTGACGCTATACACCTGACTCAACTCTTCGAGAGTTTTGGGTTCGTCGATCAGGCGGCGTTCGCTCAAAATATGCTTCTCGCGGTCGTTCAACGTATCGAGCGCCTCGGACAACATTGCGTGGCGAATATTACCTTCTTGGACTTCGGCAACGCGCTCGTCTTGCAAAGGCTCGTTATCAACCAGCCAATCCTGCCACTGACCTTCACCATCTTCGCGCATAGGGACATTGAGCGAAGTATCGCCGCCCATCGCCATGCGACGATTCATGTTATTTACTTCATCTTCAGATACGCCCAAATCAGTCGCGATCTTAGTCAAAGTTTTCTGATTTAAGTCACCATCTTCAAAGGCTTGCAGATTATTTTTCATACGACGCAGGTTGAAGAAAAGCTTTTTCTGAGCTGCCGTGGTGCCGATCTTCACCAAGCTCCAGCTGCGCAGGATGAATTCCTGCATCGAAGCACGGATCCACCACATCGCGTAGGTCGCGAGGCGGAAACCGCGCTCCGGGTCGAATTTCTTCACGCCCTGCATCAGGCCGATATTGCCTTCGGAAATCAGCTCGGAAACCGGCAGGCCATAGCCGCGATAACCCATAGCGATTTTGGAGACCAACCGCAGATGTGACGTCACCAGCTGCTCCGCAGCTTTTGAATCGCCATGCTCCTGAAAACGCTTGGCAAGCATATATTCTTGCTCAGGCTTCAGAACGGGAAATTTGCGGATTTCACTCAAATAACGGTTGAGGCTGACGTCCCCCCCAAGGGCAGGAATTGTAGCCGGAACATTCTTCTTCTCAGACATGTTTTCCTCTTTCATTGTGCTCCCCGCCGGGCCTCATCAAGCACCCTTCAACGGAACGTTCCTATAAAAAGCTTATACCCGAAGCGCGCTTAACAGAAGCTGCATATCCTCTGGTAAACCACTTTCGAACAATAATGTTTCTCCGGATATCGGGTGAATAAACCCCAGTGACGCGGCGTGCAATGCCTGTCTTTCGAATTTAGACTGATTCGGTCCGATTTTGTAAGGGTTTTGTCGATTAGAATAAACGGAATCGCCGATCAGCGGATAACCGATATGCGCCATATGGACACGAACCTGGTGCGTTCGTCCGGTTTCCAAGGTACAACTGACCAGCGAGGCGCTCTTGAATATTTCGTGGGTTTTGTAGTGAGTTACAGCATGCTTTCCCTTGTTTTCTGGCAGCACCGCCATTTTCTTGCGATTCATTGTGGATCGCCCGATTTGAGTGCGAATGGTTCCGGCCGGCGGGGTCGGGATTCCGCTAACAATCGCCCAATAGCGTCGTTCAATGTTGTGCGTGGCGAACAGCTTCGCCAATCCCTCATGCGCCGAGTCGCTTTTGGCAACAACCAGTAAGCCAGACGTATTGCGGTCAATGCGGTGGACAATACCGGGTCGCTCAACGCCGCCGATCCCCGACAATTTACCACGGCAATGGTGAAGCAGGGCGTTCACTAGTGTGCCATCGGCATGGCCTGCCGCCGGATGCACAACAAGACCCGCCGGTTTATCGACCACCAGCAGGTGATCGTCCTCATAAACGATATGGAGATCGATATCCTGCGCTTCGGCCTTATCGGGACGCGGCGGCGGAACATTGAGTTCAAAGCCTTTGCCGGCAAATTTGCGCGCTGAGCCGTCGACAACAATAATACCGTCGATCATTAACGCATTTTCGGCCAGCAATGCCTGCGCCCGCGCGCGCGATAGTTGCGGCAATGCCGCGGCAATCGCTGCATCGAGCCGCCCTTCGCCCAATACGCCTGTTAATATGGAATTTTCCCCGTCCATACATTAGATGTGGGTGATGAAACTTCAGTTATCAAGGATCCAGCAGCGGCAACTTTTGCGATGGGCAGAACAGGCTGGTAAAAACGAATGCTGTGGCCTTGTTCTAGGACAAGGCGGTATCGTTGAACGGGTGGAATTGACCGCGAATGTTGCAAATAATCCGTCCTGCGAGTTTGAGATAGACCCGTCGGCCCTTATCGTTGCTCAAAAGCGTGCAAGGCACGACGGTCCAGCAATATTGGGCTATTTCCACTCGCATCCCAACGGCATCACCGAGCCTTCGGCCCAAGATGCCCGTCTGGCTGCAGCAGATGGCCGGAACTGGCTGATTATCGCTGACGGCAGGATTACGTTGTGGCGACCGGTTAGCGCTGGCGAGGGTGAACCGGTGAGCTTCGATCTCGAAGGGTTCTTCAAGGGTTGAAACCTGCGACTACTGCGTCCATTAGCGCAGCATAACCGTTTTAGTTATTTGCTTGAAAGCCCTGAATTAATGACCGAGTCCGAAGTCGATCTTGCCAGCCTGCTCTGCTCGCGGCTTTGCCATGATTTGTTGAGTCCGGTGGGCGCGATGAACAACGGACTGGAGTTACTCGCCGACGAGCATGATCCGGAAATGAAGCAGCGCTGCATGGATTTGCTGGCTGAAAGCGCAAAGTCGGCTGCGGATAAGCTCAAATTTTTCCGTCTGGCATTCGGCGCGGCGGGTGGATTTGGAGCACAAGTCGATCCGGCCGAAGCCAAGGCTGTGATTGAACCGCTGGTGACGGCAAGCGGACGGACGACTCTGGAATGGGCAATACCGGTAGGCCTGATGCCAAAACGCGCGGTCAAGATTTTGCTTAATCTCGTTTTGCTAGCCAATGACGCGCTGGTTCGCGGCGGCACTTTATTTGTTGGGGCGGAATCGCGCGAAGGCGAACAGGAAATTGTTATCCGCGCCAATGGTCCGAAAATCGTCATGGATGCTTCGATCCGCGACGTGTTAACAGGCGGAATCGATCCGTCGATGATCGACTCGCGGACAGCGGCCGCCTGGATGGCGCGTAATTTGGCGCTAAGAGGTGGCGGACTGGTGCAGATGGCGGAACCGGACGCCGAACATCTAGTGATCGGCGCGCTGGTGCGCGGCGGGTAAGATGTAAACAGCTTTTTAACCATATCTTGCCAATGCTGCTCCGTAATTATCCGGGGCCGCAACACATGGACGACTTACTCGACGAATTTATCGCGGAAACCCGCGAAACGCTGGAAATTTTGGCGAGCCAGCTGGTCCAGTGGGAACGTACGCCGCAGGACCGGGCGTTGCTGGATAGCGTGTTCCGGTTTGTGCACACGGTAAAAGGGAGCTGCGGCTTTATTGACATGCCCCGGCTGTTGCGCCTGAGCCATGCGGCCGAAGACGTGCTAAGCGGCTCTCGCGATGGCAATATAACCGCTTCCGCCGGATTGGTTACCGCCGTGCTCGCGGTCATTGACCGGATATCTGCGCTGACCGACGCGCTGGAAACAGGCCAAGCCGTTTACGACAATGACGATGATCTGATCGAGGCCATGCTCGCGTATTTGCCCTTAGAAAAAGGCCCAGGCCACACCAACGTTGCCGGCGGCAATGGCGGTGTGCTTGCCCCAGCTTTCGACGACCATACTCCCAGGGCGAAAAGTCGTACAGTGCGCCTGCCGCTTAGTTCGCTCGACAAGCTGATGAGCGGCGTTTCCGATATGGTGCTGGCCCGCAACGAAGTATCACGGCAATTGCGGAAATCTGGCTCTAATAACGAACTGGAGAATGCTTTTTCCAGGCTGTCCACGTCTGTCGCCGAAATGCGTGACACAGTCAGCATGATGCGGATGCAGAATATCGACCGGCTGTTTTCATCGCTGCCTCGACTTTTGCGCGACATTTCGGTCGAGCTGGACAAAGAAATAGATCTCCGCATCGAAGGTAGTGAGGTCGAAGTCGACCGTGAAATGGTCGAGGCGCTTCGCGATCCCCTAACCCACATCCTCCGCAATGCTGCAGATCACGGCATCGAAAGTGCAGCAGAACGGCGGGAAATGGGAAAAGACCCGGTCGGGCAGATACGGATTGTCGCGCGTCAGTCGGGGAACCAGATTCTCATCGAAATTATCGACGATGGCCGAGGTATAAATGTAGAAAAACTGGGAGCACGCGCCATCGCATCCAAATTGGTCACGGTGTCCGAATGGCAGAAAATGTCAGAAAAGGCGCAACTCAGCACTATTTTTACGCCGGGGCTTTCGACCGCTGATCAGGTAAGCGCAATTTCTGGTCGCGGTGTCGGCATGGATGTGGTGCGTACCAACCTGCAAGCCGTTGGTGGCACGATTGATCTTGAAAACTATGAAGGCCTAGGCTTGAAAATGACGCTACGGCTGCCTCTGACGCTGTCGATAATCGCTGGGTTATCGGTCCGGGCGGGCGACCAGATTTTTGGTATTTCGCGCAGTTCGGTGGTGGAAATCGTCTCGTCGAACAACGCAAATGTCAAAATCGAAAATCTTGGCGGCGCACCGGTCGCTTCGATACGCGGTGTGCGATATCCATACGCCCGCTTGGAAACGCTTCTGGAAATCGAGGAAGCCGTGCAACCATCGGAAACGAGCCGCACGCTCGTGGTAATTCGCCCCGCCGTTGGCTCGATTTTTGTGATCGACGTGGCGAACGTCATCGATAATGAAGAACTGGTCGTCAAACCTGGCGCTGCGCTAGTCATGGCGACCGGCCTTTATGCCGGGACATCGTTACCGGATAATGGGCGACCGATGCTGCTGCTCGATGCCAGCGGGTTGGCCAATGCCATTGGGGTTGGTTTGACCGAATATGACGTGTCCCAGTCAAACCCGGCGGCCCAATATGGTGGCAAGGCAAACCGACCTTCTGCTCTGTTGTTC
>JANONL010000108.1:0-5060 GCA_031420815.1 Sphingomonadales bacterium
CGATCAATGGCGGGCAGCATATGTATTAGGGGTGCCGCGCAGTAAGTCAAAACCAACATTGTTATTCCCGCCTTCGCGGGAATGACAATATAGGGTAGTTGGAAATAATGCCCTCAATCTACCACCCCCCGATCAAACGCAGTATGACCATTGCCGGTCACCAGACCTCGATCAGTTTGGAGCCCTTATTCTGGGATGCTCTGCGATCGGCGGCCGAGGCAAAGGCGTTGCCGGTCAACGCCTTGGTCGCGCAGATCGATGTCGAGCGGCTGGTGTCGAACACGCCGTGCGGTCTTGCGAGCGCTATTCGCCTGTGGCTGGCGGCTAATCCATAAAAAAAGTACCGTCACAGAGCACACTGTGACGGTACCATTGCGACCCGGGAAAGATAATCAAATTCCCTGGATTTTGCGTTTCGTTTTCGGTCACAGGCTGCTTGCAGAATTTGTCATCATCGAATGCGGCGGGGGGGTGCCGGCACAAGATGAATTTTAACATTTGGAACTTCGAGGCAGGGATGAGCCCAAATGCATTATCTAACAGTAACACTACTAACCTGTAGTTACAAAGTACCAGAATGACGCGTTTGGCCAATACCGCATTAGGCCTGTATAAAATCGTCACTATAGTCCGGCTTCGACCGCAATCCGCACCGCATCGGCGGCATTGGACGTAGCCAATTTTTTGAACATCAGCATCCGGTGCATCTGCACGGTCTTCTCGCTCAGCGAAAGCTTGTATGCAATCTGCTTGGTCCGGAAACCCTGTGCCATTTGTTGCAATATCTCGCGTTGGCGCGGGGACAGGCGATCAACGATTTCGGCGGCCTGTTGTTGGCGGACCACAGTAATGCTCTCTTCTTCGGGCAAGACCTCGATCTGCGATCCGACAAAAAACTCAATCTTTCCGTTGTGATCGAACAGCGGCGCGATCATTACAGCGTTGCGAAAGGGCGATCCATCTTTGCGATAATTGATTAGCTCGGCAAGCGCCGGTCGACGGGCGTGGATGGCAGCGCGCAGCTTCTCGGTCTGGGCGTTGTCGGTGTCTGGCCCGCGCAAGAACCTGCAGTTGCGGCCCAATACTTCTTCTTCGGAATAGCCCGTCATAGCGCAAAACGCCGCATTTACCGCAATCAGCGGATTATCTGCGTTCAAAGGATCGCTAACCACCGTCGCAATCGGACTATGCGTTATGGCATCCAACACGGGGTGCCGACGACATTTATTGCGCGTGCTCATCATCAGGTTTCACCTTAGCCGTAAAATGCCGCAAAAATATGCGCGTGGCAACATGTCCATTTTTAACGGCAATTTACGGGACGGGTCACTCCGCCCCAACCCGCTCCACATCAGCCCCAACCAGCTGCAATTTCTCCTCCAACCGCTCATAGCCACGGTCGAGGTGGTATAGACGGCTAACATGCGTTTCGCCCTCCGCGACCAAGCCTGCAATCACCAGGCTCATCGACGCACGCAGGTCGGTTGCCATCACCGGTGCGCCGGTCATTTTCTTTACACCGTGGACAATCGCGGTGCGGCCTTTGGTTTCGATATGCGCGCCCATGCGGTTTAGCTCGGGGACGTGCATGTAGCGGTTTTCGAAGATGGTTTCGGTGAGCACGCTCGCACCATCGGCCTTGCACAGCATCGCCATGAACTGCGCCTGCATGTCGGTGGCAAAGCCAGGATAAGGCGCGGTCGAGATGGTCAGCGGTTTCAGCTTGCCATCGGAGGCAACGCGGATGCCGGTTTTGGTTTCCTCGACCGTAACCCCTGCCTCGCGCAACGCATTGACGGTGGCGTCCATTTCGTTGGCTTTTGCGCCAACCAGCTCGACATCACCACCGGTCATCGCGGCGGCGCAGGCATAGCTGCCAGCTTCGATCCGGTCGCTCATCACACGGTAGGTTGCCCCGTGCAGGCGGTCTTTGCCGTGGATCGTCAGGTCAGAGCTGCCGACACCCTCGATTTCTGCGCCCATTGCCACCAGCAGGTTGCACAAATCGACAATCTCTGGCTCACGCGCCGCATTGTGCAGGACGCAGGTGCCTTTGGCCAGTGAGGCCGCCATCAGCGCATTCTCGGTCGCGCCGACCGATACGACCGGAAAGGTATAGCTGCCGCCGGGAAGTCCCTTGGGTGCTATCGCCTTCACATATCCAGCAGCGACTTCGATCTCCGCGCCGAATGCTTCAAGCGCCTTCAAATGCAGGTCGATCGGCCGGTTGCCAATTGCACAGCCACCGGGCAGCGATACCGTCGCCTCACCGGCGCGCGCCAGCATCGGCCCGAGCACGAGGATCGACGCGCGCATTTTGCGCACAAGGTCATATGGCGCGACGGTGCTGGTAAGCCGTGTGGTTTCAAATGTCATCACCCGGCCAAAATCCTCGGGCCGCGATCCGGCGACGGTGGTCGACGTGCCGAACTGGTTCATCAGATGCTGGAACCCGTCAATATCGGCTAAGCGCGGCAGGTTGCGCAGCGTTAGCGGCTCATCGGTAAGTAACGCGCAAGGGATCAGCGTCAACGCGCTGTTCTTTGCCCCCGAGATTGGAATTTTACCCTTAAGCGCGTTGCCGCCGCGTACGATTATCTTGTCCATCGCCGGTATTTAACCGGAATCAGGCAGCGCGCAAGGTCATCCTTTGGCCAGTGCGCCTGCCACTTGGCCTAACCGTTCCTTGCCGAAAAACATCTCGTCGCCGACGAAGAACGTAGGGACGCCAAATGCGCCACGCGCGACCGCCGCTTCGGTGTTGGCGACAAGCTTCGCTTTGACCTTAGCGTCGTCGGCGAGTGCGAGTAATGCCCTGCCGTTTAGACCGGCTGCATCAAGCGCGGTCGCAATAATTTCGGGCTGGGCGAGATCAAGGCTTTGCTCCCACATGCCCTTCATCATCGCTTCCAAGGCGGGCATGAAACACTGCGCTTGCTGCGCACCAATCAAGGTCCTCATCACCAGCAGGCTGTTGACCGGAAAATGCGGGTTCATCTGGAAGGGGATCGCATGTGTTTCAACGAACCGCGCAAACTCCAATTGCTCATAGGCGAGCTTCGCAGGCGCGTCGGCATAGCGGATCATCGGTGCGCGGTTGCCGGTGGCTTTGAACACACCGCCGAGCAGGATGGGCGAATAAATGAGCTCAGCGCCATGCTCGGCACAGAATTGCGGCAGGACCTTATGCGCCAGATAACTGTTAGGTCCACCGACGTCGAACAGAAATTCAACGGTGCGCACAATCAGAACGTCTCCGCCGGTTTTGCTGGCTTCGCCATTAGAATGTCTCCGCCCATGGCCTTAGGTCCATTTCATGCGTCCAAGCACTGCGATGCTGTTTGTGCAAGCTGACATAGGCCGCCGCAATCGCGTCGGGGGATAGCACTTCGTCGGCAGCTTTGGCCGCGTCAAAATCGGGACGCAGGCTTCGGATGAATGCGGTATCGATGCCACCGTCGATCACGACATGTGCGACGTGGATGTTATGCGGCCCCAACTCACGCGCCATTGATTGCGCAAGCATCCGCAGAGCGCCTTTCGCACCGGAGAAGGCGGAAAAACCCTTACCGCCGCGCAGACTAGCTGTGGCACCAGTGAAAATGATCGTGCCTGATTGCCGCTCGACCATATGCTTGGCAACCTCGCGGCCCATCAGGAAACCGGCAAAGGCCGCCATTTCCCAAACCTTGCGGTAAACTTGGGCTGTCGTTTCAAGGACCGAAAAATTCACATTGGCACCGATGTTGAACACTGCAACCTCAATCGGCCCGACATCGCGCTCGATGGCATCGACCATCGCGACGACCTCTTCTTCGACGCGAGCATCTCCTGGGTAAGCCCGCGCCTGATAGCCTTCGTCGCGGATCGACTGTGCGAGCGCCTGCAACTGTTCGACATTGCGCGCCCGGCGGTTGATACATGCGGTCAGCCCTTCACGCGCAAAAGCCCGGGCAATTGCGCCGCCGGTTGCGTCACCTGCGCCGACAATAAGCGCTGCTGCCATCAGGCCTTTTCAAGCGTGCATTGGAGGGGGTGCTGGTTCTTCGATGCGAAGTCCATGACTTGCGTTACCTTGGTCTCGGCGACTTCGTAGGTGAAGATACCGCAAACGCCCACGCCTTTTTGGTGGACGTGGAGCATTACGCGGGTCGCCTGATCGGTATCCATCTGAAAAAATGCCTTCAGCACATGGACGACAAACTCCATCGGCGTGTAATCGTCATTGAGCAGCAGCACCTTGTACTGACTGGGCTTCTGCGTTTTGGGGCGTGTGCGCGTGGCCAGGCCGACACCCGGTCGCCCGCTACCGCCACCACCTTTGTCCTCGTCATCGTCGATCATAAAAATCTGCATACTGCTAAAATAGGACAGGGTAGGGGGTTACCGCAAGCCCTGTTAAGGACGAATTGTCTTGAGCCCAAAAAGAAACCGCCCCTTCCGCTTGCGCGAGAGGGACGGTTTCATATTTCATGCGCCGGTTCGCTCGAGACTTCCCGCCACCTTGGGAGGAGGAGAGAGAGGGCGGCAGGTGCTCAGAAACGCACCGGCGCAATCTTTCAGAAAGCTGCTTATGCAGCTTTCTTGAAAAGGTCGGTCGTAACCGCGATGCGGTTCGAAATCGGCTGGAACATGTCGCTGACAAGTTTGACCATCGCTTCGGTATTCTTCGAAGCTTGGGCAACGGCAACGTCAAAGCTCTTGCGAGCATATTCGCTTTGCAGCTTCATGAAATCGGTAGGCGATTTTACCGAAGTAATTTCTTTTACAGCAACCTGCATTTCTTCGAAATTCTTCTTGGCGAATTCGACATTGGTTTTGCCCATGTCTTGCGCGCCCTTAGCGGCAATCTTGCCAGCTTCGATCATCGCTTCAATGTTGGCTTTGCTGAACTCGGTTGCATTCGCAGCCATTTTCTTGCCCTTATCAGCGGCCTCAGATGCTTTTTCGCGAATGTCGGAGAAATAATCGTTAGCTTTTTCGGCGGTAGCTTTAACAGTGTCGGTCATTTTAGTTACTCCTTGAGCAATTGGGGTTGGTTCAACAGTCTTTTCGGCAAT
>JANONL010000109.1:0-2212 GCA_031420815.1 Sphingomonadales bacterium
GTCATTGCGCGCAAACTGCCGGGAAAATGGCAAATTTTGTCAGTAGTTTTGGCATTTGCGGGGGCTGCCTTGCTGATGAGCCAGAGCCTTGAACTCTCACCGCGAAATTTTGCCGGCGACTTGCTCTGCTTGTTCGCGGGGCTCACTTATACCGTATATCTTGTCATCATGATCCGTGTGCGCGATACCACCGAAAGCTGGAGTGCACTGGCGATGGCGAGCTTTGTCGCGGCGGTTGTGCTTCTGCCAGCGGCGGTGGTGGCGGGCGAACAGATCGTCCCGACGGTCTGGTGGCCGGTGTTATTGCTGGCGTTCTCATCGCAATTTTTCGGACAGGGCTGCCTGACCTACGCCCTCCCCCACTTCAGCCCCTTAGTCATCGGAATAGCGTTGCTTTTGCAGCCCGCATTGTCGGCAGCGGCGGGGTGGATTGCGTTTGGCGAGGTGCTGAGCCCGATCGATATCTTCGGCGGCTTCATGGTGATGGCGGCGCTGGTTTTGGTGCGCAAGCAATAGGCCTTTTCTTGGGGCCACCTTGCGCCTACATTATCCCCATGCTTGCCCAACCTCTTCCCGCCGACCCGACACTCGATGAAATCCGTCTGGCATTGGCACCTGCCATTGGCCGCAATGCAGCGTTCGACGGATGGAGTGCGGCTGCGGTGGCATCGGCGGCAGCCGAGATCGGTGTCGACGCCGACATCGCGCAACTCGCCTACAAGGGGGGCGCAATGGCGATGATCGACGGCTGGATCGATGGTATCGATCAGGAACTGGCCCACCGCCTCCCCCCCGAAAAGCTGAACGCGATGAAAATTCGTGAACGGATTACGACCTTGCTCGCGACTCGTTTGGAGATCATGGCCCCTGAACGGGAAAGCTTGCGCCGGGCAATGGGCGTGATGGCGATGCCGCAGAACCTTGCGCGGGCGGCCAAGATCGGCTGGCGAACGGCGGACCGGAACTGGCGTCTGGCGGGCGATACCGCCAGCGATTTCAACCATTATACCAAACGGATGACGCTATCGGCGGTTTACGGCAGCTTGCTGGTCGTTTTCGTCAATGACGACAGCGAAGACTTTGCCAACAGCCGCGCATTTCTCGACCGCCGGATTGACAACGTGATGCAATTCGAAAAAGTAAAGGCGCAGGCCAAGGCTCGCCGTGAATATATACCCAGCCTGTCCCGCTTTATCGGGCGATTGCGTTACCCGCCGCGCTAAATAGATTCTGCCCTTGATGTTATTGCGAATCGGTTGCAGATAGACTGTGTGCAACTCGACCAACTCCCATTAAACGCCCATGCCACGGTGCGCGTCATCGATTGGGCGGCTATGCCAGATAGCGAAGGCCACCGGCTACGGTCACTCGGGCTAGAGGAAGGCGTTGGAATCGAAGCGCTGCACAGGGGCATATTGCTGTGGAAAGACCCGATGGCGGTGCGCGTTGGCCGCATGACCATCGCGCTGCGCCGCAAGGTTGCCGCCGCGATTACCTGTGAGCTGCCGATATGACCGAAGCAATGCCCTTGGTCGCGTTGGTCGGCAATCCCAATGCGGGTAAGAGCGCTTTGTTCAATGCGCTGACCGGCGCGCGGCAGAAAATTGCCAACTACCCCGGCGTCACAGTCGAACGCAAAAGCGGGCGAATCGCGCTGTCCGATGGCCGACCGGTCGAACTGGTCGATCTGCCCGGCGCCTATAGTCTGTTGCCGGACAGTTTGGACGAAGCAGTAACCCGCGATGTCGTGCTGGGAAAGCTGGAAGGCCATCGCCGCCCTGATGCGTTGGTGGTGGTCGTCGACGCCGGTAACCTCGACAACCATCTGCGCTTCACGCTGGAACTTGTCGCCTTGGGTTTGCCGGTAGTGGTTGCGTTGAACATGGTCGATTTGGCCGAGCGTGACGGGTTGGAGCTTGATCCGGCGCGTTTGTCGGCGGAACTGGGGGTACCGGTGGTATCGACGGTTGCGGTGCGTAAGCGCGGGCTGGATGTGCTGATCGCAACGTTGGAAACGCAGCTGCGCGCTAAGCCTGTTGAAGCGGCTCCTTTTCAAGAGCGCAAGATACTAACCGCCAAGGCACATAAAATAGCCAAAGCCGTCATCATCAAAGAAACCGCGACGCGGCAGTGGACGCGAACGCTCGACAAGGTTTTGCTGCACCCGCTGGCGGGACCGGTCATCCTCTTTAGTCTGCTGTTCATCATGTTC
>JANONL010000110.1:0-4440 GCA_031420815.1 Sphingomonadales bacterium
CGAGGACAGTTACAGCATCGTGCAACGTAACGCGATGAAGGTGTGGGAATCGGACGGCGCCTTGTCGCTGATGGAGTTGCTAAAAGCCGACCCTGATGTCGCTGCCAAAATGAGTGCAGCCGAAATCGAAGAACGCTTCAATCTCGATTATCATTTCAAGCATGTCGATACGATATTCACCCGCGTTTTCGGAAGCTAAACGCCTAACGGTAAGATGCGATGGCTTCATGTTCGGTATGAAGCAGCCCCAGTTCCATGGCCAAGGTGACCATATGAGTGCGGTTGCGCGCGCGGATCTTTAGCCGGACATTCTCGATATGACGCTCCACCGTCCGCGGCGCAATTTCGATTTCCTGCGCAACTTCCTTCGCTGACAGGCCTTGAGCAATGAACTCGAGCACCTGTTGCTCACGCGCAGTCAATAGCGGCACACCGCTCTTTGGGTCTATTTGCAACACAGTAATACTCCTTCGGCGAGCCAAACGACCCGACATTATCATACCGATTGCAACCCGGCTTATTGTATTTCCGCTTTTTTTCAAAAAGTTGCGGGTATTATCTAATCTTGCACTTTGAGTATTTTACAACCCAAACGCCACATAAACGGCCCCAAATCCCCACACCCATTGTCCCTGTCATTCGACTCAATGAATATGTAAATCTTAGATTTTGTAACATATATCCTAAGTCATACCTAATTGTAAAATATCAGTAGTTAAATTACGTACGCAAATTTCTCGGCGTAATGTCGCACGGATTCTACCCAATGGCCTTCCGCCGAAACCAGCGATACCCTTTCGCCAACAATAAGAAGAATCGGGCCGCGCCGACCAAGGGAGATTACAATGCTTAGGCTACGCGGCCACACCGACATCGGGACTAGACCGGTTCCAGGTACCATTTTGAAATTCCTCAAGGGCGAAATCGTTTACGCCCAAGGCGACCCCGCATCCGACTGGTTTGAAGTAATGTCGGGCACGGTTCGGACTTGTTTTCTATACAGCGACGGGCACCGGCAACTGACCGGCTTTTTCTATCCTGGCGATGTGTTCGGCATCGATACCGGCCATTACTCGTCCTCAGCAGAAGCCGTGACCGCCGTTACGCTGCGCCGCTGTGGAAGAGGGTTCGGCGAGGATGAACAACTGAGCGGTGCACGACCGGTGAGCGGCGCGCTTGAGAGCGCGCTAAGCAACGCGCAGGCCTGCATATTCATGCTTGGACGCCGCACTGCTGCTGAACGCATGGCCGCATTCTTGCTTACTACAGCGGGGCGTTTCACCGTAGACAAACCCTTCCACTTACCAATGTCCCGTTCCGATATTGCCGATCATCTGGGCCTGACGATCCACACCGTCAGCCGGACTTTGTCCGAATTTGTCCGACGCAACCTGATTAGCCTGAATGGTCCACAATCGATCATGATCGAGGACCGATGCGGACTTAGGCGTTTGGCTGACGGCGATAGCGACCTTGACATCCCGGTTCGAAATATCCCGCCGCACGCCAACGTGAATAGCACAGACTTCACCCCTGCATTCGGGAGTTAATCATGGCACACAATGTTTTGGGAAACGGCGTGATCGGCACGCTTAGCTGTGCGGTGTCCTTGTCGGCGATCGCTTTTTCTTCTCAAGCTTACGCGGCGGATGGCCAGCAAGCGCCTACAAGCACCGAAATCGACCAGCTTCCATCGTTCGACCTCGGCAATGTTCAGTCAGATGGGCCAAATCATAAAGACCGCAATCCACCTGCTGCAAAGCCCAGTTACACCGATGCCGTTGCCGAACAACTGGCAGCATTGGCGGCAGAAATGCGGGCGCAGCGGGAACTGATCGCAAAGCAAAACGAAATTATCACCCGCCAGCAACTGGCGATCGACATGCTGACACAGCGCCAGATGGCAGACGGCGATCTCGGTTCGATGCGCGGCGCAGGTATGGCGCAGGCAATTTCGCCCACCACGTCGGAGACCACGCAGATGCTGCCCGACGCGCCGGTAGGTGAAGCCCCGCCGCCCGAACCATCGGTCGAAACCAAAGTCGAAGCGGTGCCTGAAGGCCAGGGTGTGCTGACCCCGGCTGGGCGATTAGTGCTCGATTCTTCATTCGAATATACCAACAGTTCGACCAACAGGTTGGTGTTCCGCGGGATTGAACTCGTTCCCGGCATCCAGATTGGCTTGATCGAGGCATCGGATGCGGACAGAACCACAATCGTCACCACTTTTGGCGCGCGCTACGGCCTGACCAACCGGCTGGAGATCGAAGCGCGCGTTCCAGCCCTTTACCGTTGGGACAAGATTCAAGTCGCGCAACAACGGGATGAAGGGATTGTCCGGACGATTGCGCTAAAAGAACGCGACCTCGGCGACATCGAGTTTGCGGTGCGCTATCAACTCAACCGGCCGCGAGGTCAAAACCCGATATGGGTCGCCAATTTGCGGGTTAAATCGGACACCGGCAAAAGCCCGTTCGAGGTTAAATATGACTCGTTCGGTGTTGCCACCGGCTTGTCTACAGGATCGGGTTTCTGGGCGGTCCAACCCGGTGTCAACTTCCTATTACCGTCCGATCCCGCCGTCATCTTCGGTAGCATTGGATATTTGTACCACATCCCGCGTAATATCGATCGCGACATTGGTGGTGCGCGGATCGGCAGGGTCGATCCGGGCGATGCAATCAGCGGCAATCTGGGTTTCGGCTTTGCTCTCAACCCTCGTTTTTCGTTTTCGATGGGATATCGGCATAGCTACATCTTCCCGTCCAAGACCGAGATCGGGGGCAATATCGAAAGGTCGGACCGCGCCCAGGTCGGCAGTTTCACTTTCGGCATGTCTTACCGCCTGTCACCCCGGCAATCGGTCAATGTTGGCTTTGAATTCGGGGCAACGGCGGATGCGCCAGACGTCGGCGTAACTGTCAGGTTCCCATTGAGCATTAATCTGCGTAAGGGACGCTGACCTTATCGGGTTTTCAACTGAAAATGGGAAGGGCCTCGCCCGGCCTCTGAAACCGCGGTAATTTAATCGCAAAAGCCTATCCGCCGAACGCGCCCGTAATTGCACGCGTAATGTCGTCGCCCATACTGCGGCCTAATTGGTCGGCAGTTATGGTTGCGGCAAAGCCGTCATAGCCACCAAGATCCAGCGTTGCGGTTACTTCCTGGCTGGCGATTATATTGCTCGCGGTGTTGACCAGAATATTTTGCAAGGCACCTTCGCTGCCGTGGATGATAGCGGTGCGGCCTTCATTAGCCAGAAAGACCTGGCTGTTGCCGACATTCATCGTGATCGATCCGTTCGACAATATATTGTTGCGAATGGTGTCGACATCGGCGAGCGTTAGCGCGCCCGATACGGTTTGCGCCCGGTTGTAGCCATTCTCATCAATGGTGATGACGGTGTGTAGCACAAGTTCGTTTTCGAGGAACGTGCGGATGTCCGCACCCAGTTTGATATCCATTCCGGCAAAAGCGAAACCGCCGCGCTGATCGCTGAGTTCGGTATCGCTGACGATAGCGCCACTGAACATCGCATCATCTTCGCTGAATCCGCTGAACATCGCATCATCGCCGCCATCTTCATTGGCATAGGCCGGGGCAGAGACCGAGATGGTTGCGATGGCTGTGGCAATGCCCATTTGGACAAAAGTCGAGCGGAACATGTTAATCACCTCATTGGACAGTGCCGACGCGCACGTCGAGCAGGATAGTCGGCGTCAGTTGATATTTCGGCGGAAGATGTGTTGTGAGATCGCCAACCGAGACGGCAAGCGCATCGTTTCCTTCCTCCAGAGGAGACTGGGACCAAGGGCCCCAATCACCTGCAAGATTATAGCGACCCGTTTGACCGGTTGGTGTTTTGACTACGGCCAGGGCTATTCCGTTCCACATTTTTTCAAAATCTTCTAGCGAATATTCGGTGAGTCCGAGCACTGAATCGCCAGTCAGTACGCGGTCTTTGCTGATCCCCTTGATGACGACAAAATGCTTGAAGCCTTTCAGGTCCAGCAGCACGATCAACGGCCGTTTGACCTTTTCGAGATCGTCGACTTTCAAGCGGAAGCCTTCGGTCGTGTAGCCGATGCCGGTTAGATAATTCTTCATGTCGAACATGGAAAACCCGACCTTGCGTATCAATTCTTTGTCGCCTTTGGCCCACATCGCCTTGAATGGCTCCTGCTCGCCCGTCGGACGACCATAATGGTGAGTCAGGATCGTAGCGATCGCAGCCGATCCGCAGCTGAAATCATAACGTTGGCGGACCACCGAGCGGAAGGGAATTTCCCACCAGCTCATCACCGTCACGCTAAAATCACCGCCGCTTTCGCGGTTAAGCTGCACTTCCGCATTCGTAGGCGCGCTTTGGCCGACCAAGAGGAGTGCTGCGGCACAAATCATGCCAGTCCTGATAATCGTCGGGACCATGCTGCGTTTCCT
>JANONL010000111.1:0-2477 GCA_031420815.1 Sphingomonadales bacterium
AACGCCAATATTGTGACAAAGATGTTGGGGGCTTCAACGGCCATGTGCGACTTTCTCTATTTTGTGCTGCGCATAGGCGCGCGCGCCTGCATCGATGCTGAACAAATTTTCAAGCGAGTTTGGCGCGTCCTCAGCATATCCGTCAAGCGTCGCGTCGACCACATCGGCAATGTCGAGGAAACCGATCTGCCCCGCAAGGAACGCCGCGACGGCAACTTCGTTCGCCGCGTTAAGTATGGCGGGCTTTGCGCCACCTTCCTGAATGGCAGCGCGCGCCAGACGCAATGCTGGAAAGCGGACGACGTCCGGGGCTTCAAAGGTTAGTTGGCCGATGCTCGCCAGATCAAGCGGCTGGCAATTGGTCGCAATGCGTTCAGGCCACGCAAGCGCGCTGGCGATGGGAATCCGCATATCGGGCGATCCCATCTGCGCCAGGGTCGAACAATCGGCATATTCGACCATCGAGTGGATGACCGACTGCGGATGCACCAAGATGTCGATTTTATCGAGGCCGACTGGAAACAAATGATGCGCCTCGATCAGTTCGAGGCCCTTGTTCATCATCGTCGCCGAATCGACGCTGATCTTGGCGCCCATATCCCAATTGGGGTGCGCGACCGCCTGTTCTGGAGTAACGGAGCGCATCTGATCGAGTGTGTACTTGCGGAAAGGCCCGCCGCTTGCGGTCAGTGTGATTTTGCGCACCTGATCGATGCGGCCACCGGCGAGGCACTGGAATATCGCATTATGCTCGCTATCGACGGGTAGCAAAGTCGCACCGGAGCGCTCGACCGCAGCCATCATCAGCGCACCCGCTGAAACCAGAGCTTCTTTGTTTGCAAGCGCAACGGTTTTGCCCTGCTCGATTGCTGCCATCGTGGGCGGCAGGCCAGCGCAACCAACAATCGCCGCCATCGTCCAGTCGACATCGCGCTTTGCGGCCTCGATCAGCGCATTGGCGCCAGCTGCAACCGCAGTCCGGGTGCCAACCAGCGCCGCCTTCAACGCCGGATAGGCCTCCTCCTCGGCCACCACGGCCAATTCCGCATCAAACTCCCGCGCTAAATCAGCCAGCCCTGCAGCATTGCCATTGGCCGTCAGCGCAACCACCCGAAAAGCATCGCGGTGCTGGCGCACGAGATCGAGCGTCGAGAGGCCCACCGAACCAGTTGCGCCGAAGATGGAGATATTACGGACTTTCACGCGCCCAACCAAGCCACCGAGGCAATCGCTCCTGTTACAAACAAGACGGCGATCAAGCCATCGGTTCGGTCAAACAAACCACCGTGTCCGGGAATCAGATTGCCCGAGTCCTTTACCCCTGCCCGCCGTTTCATCCAGCTTTGGAAAAAGTCACCGATTTGCGCAATAACAGCAATCGCCGCGCCTACGCCAAAATGATACCACACGCCCATGTGAAGGTCGCTGGTCGCCAGCATTTGCGCGATACCGATCAGCGCCAATCCGGACGCCAACATTCCGCCGAACAGTCCTGACCAAGTCTTGGATGGGCTTATGCGGGGTGCAATTTTCGGACCACCGACGTTACGGCCGACGAAATAAGCGCCGACGTCGGTCGCGATGACGGCACCGATAATCATCAAAGCGGCGGTGATGCCAAAGAACGGATTGCGCAGCGTGATCAACGTAAAACACGCGACTCCAATGTACACCAAGCCACCGAGCATCAAAATCGCCCGCGTCCAAAGCATTTTAGCGATTTTTGATACCAGTCCCCAAAGTTCCCAAAGCAGCCCAAGCCCGACCAGCCCGACAAACAATTGAAAGACCAGTCCACCGGACCACAATGCCCAGCCCGCGACCGCAACCATGACAATCGCGGATAACGTGCGGACTTTCAGATCGGACTTCGACTTGGCAACTTCAATCATCGCCCACCATAACGTCTTTCGCGCGAGGCGAATTCTTTAAGGGCTTGCCCTAGTTCTTCCTTGGTGAAATCGGGCCATAACGTATCGGTAAACCAGAATTCGGCATAGGCCGCCTGCCACAGCATGAAGTTGGATAGCCGCTGCTCACCCGATGTGCGGATCAGCAAATCAAGCGGCGGCAGGTCAGCGGTGTCGAGATTAGCCTCGATTGTCTCCAACGTAATTGCGCCTTGCCTGGCTGCGGCTTGCGCGGCACGGACCAGTTCGTCTTGCGAGCCGTAATTGAGCGCCACCGCGAGTGTTGTGCGCGTGTTATGCGCGGTGCGGGCCAAGGCATCTTCGATCATCTCTACAATATCGGGAGCAAACGCCCTGTAATTACCGATGATTTTTAATCGCACATCATTGCTGGCGAATTCGTCGATGTCCGATTTGATAAAAGCACGCAGCAACCCCATCAGGTCGCTCACTTCGTCCTCCGGCCGTTTCCAGTTCTCGCTGGAAAAGGCGTAAAGGCTGAGCGCCTCCAGCCCGAACTCGCCTGCCGCGCGGACAATTTTGCGGACGGTTTCGACGCCCTTTTTA
>JANONL010000112.1:0-4958 GCA_031420815.1 Sphingomonadales bacterium
GCGGAACGATGTAGAGGCCTATGGCGTGCTGCTTCGCGACTGGCGGGCGCGTGTTCTGGGGCTCGAGGGGCTCGATCCAGTGCTCGCTTCGGAGGGCGGGCTGACGTGGCAATCTCTTGCCGACATCGCTGAAGACGCCGAGCTGATTCTGTTGGGCCTTGCCGATGGCAAGCCGCATTTTGTGCCTTTGGTCGATGCAGTCGGGGATGCGTTCCGATCACCTGCCATGTGGCGCGCGCTGACCTTGCTACCAGCCGAGGATGCTGCGATTTACGGCACCGCACGCAGCCTCATAGAATGGCATAACGCCCATCGTTTTTGCGGACGCTGCGGCCATGCGACCGCGCTGTTTCGTGCCGGTTGGGGCCGCAAGTGTAGTAATTGTGGCACCGAACATTTCCCGCGTACCGACCCCGTTGTCATCATGCTAGCGGAGTATGAGGGCAAGGCATTGCTCGGACGCCAATCGCGCTTCCCGCCGGGCAATTACTCGGCGCTTGCGGGCTTTCTCGAACCCGGTGAAAGCATCGAAGAAGCGGTGCGACGCGAAATTTGGGAAGAATCAGGCGTCACCTGCGAAGCGGTGCGCTATGTTACCAGCCAACCGTGGCCGTTCGGCGGGTCTCAGTTGATGATCGCCTGTGTCGCCGATGCTCAAGGTGACGAAATCACGCTCGACACTAACGAGCTGGAAGATGCGATGTGGGTGACCAAAGACCAAGCGCGCGCCGCGCTAGACAACGCGCCCGACAGAGATTTCAACGCGCCACCGCCCTTCGCGATTGCGCATAGCTTATTGCGACACTGGGTAACCGACTGATGGTCGCCGCTGTCCCCCTGCGCATCGATATCGTTTCCGACGTGGTCTGCCCGTGGTGTATCATCGGTTATAAACAGGTCGAAAAGGCGCTCACCATGATCGACACGCCGGTCGAGGCCGAAATCTGGTGGCACCCGTTCGAGCTTAACTCCAACATGCCACCCGAGGGGCAGGACGTGGTCGAGCATATCATGCAGAAATACGGCAGCACCCCCGAGCAGAGCAGCGCGAACCGGCAGCGCTTGGCTGAAATCGGCGCCAGCGTCGGTTTTGAATTCGGCCACAATAAGGGACGACGGATTTACAACACCTTTAAGGCGCACAAGCTGTTGCACATTGCGGGGCACAAACAAGGTTGGCGCAAGCAAACCGAACTGCAACTTGCATTGTTTGCCATTTATTTTCAGAATGGTAGTGACATCAGCGATGAGGCTGTTTTGCTCGAGGTTGCGCAATCAGTCGGGCTGGACCGTGACGCTTGCATGGTTTGGTTGGCGGACGATGCGCTGACCAAAACCGTTCGAGCAGAGCAGGCGCATTGGCTCGATCAGAGCATCACGGGCGTCCCTGCGATCATCTTCAATCAGCGTAGCATGGTGCCCGGCGCGCAAAGTGCGGAGACATTTGCCGATGTTATCAACAAGGTTCTGGCGAAGCGCGAAGTCGCCTAGCTCAGCAACACTGCTGCAGCATTATTGACCATGTGCATCGTGATGTTGACGCGTAACGATCCTGTTTTGTGGTAGAGATAGCCAAAGGCGAAACCCATTACCATCAACGGCGGAAAAGCGTTGATGTCGAGATGCGCGACGCCGAACACAGCCGCTGCAATCGCGATAGCGGCCCATGCCGGCATGCGGCTGGCCAGGCTGTTCTGCAACAACCCGCGAAACAGCACTTCCTCCAACACCGGCGCGATGACCGCAATCGCCACAAACAGCAGAGCGTTGTTTGGCAGCGTATCGGGAATAGCTTTTAGCAGTTGATTGAGCATTGCCTGAACTTCGATGTCGGGCACGACGTAGGTCGCATAGGCGTAATTGAATGCAAGACCAGCGCCAATCGCCAGCACAGCTAGCCCGATAGTTTTGCCGGGGCTAATCTGGCTCCAGCGGTCGAGCTTGATCGCTGCCACACGGCCATCTTTGCGCAAATAGAGCCACAATAAGCCGACCATTATCAGGCTGGCAAAGACTAACCCCCAAATCGTGGGCAAGGCAAGAAAGGTCAAATCTTGGGAAAGGTCGGCAACGCCGCGTTCGCTATCGTCAATCGCGATTGCGACCGCAAAGGTCGCGACACCAACGATGATTTGCAGCGCAAAGAAAAGGACAACCCAACCGATACTCGGCCACAATCCGGGGAAAGGACGCGGTGGGCTGGTGGATATTATTGCTGGTTGCGCTTGCTCGGTCATTGTTGCCCCTCTGTATAGTCATTTACCGACTAAGCGGCGAACGCTTAGAAAGCAATTAAACCAGCCCCATCTTCATCAAATCGGCCAACATTTTTGGTGACATATCATCGCGTCCGTCGGCTTCGCTGCTGCCAAGATCGGGCGGCGCGTCTTTTGCTTCGAGATAACGCCAGCCCTGATGCGCGCGTTTGGGGATGGAGCGGACGGAGATCAGGCGGGGTTCCAACCTGATCCAGTAACGCCCCGCGCCATTTTCCATAAAGCCGATGATCGGGCTGCGACCGATGATGGTATGCGCGTGTATCCAATATAGCGACCCGCCAGCCATTTCTGCGATACGTTTTGGCAAATAGCGCGTGGTCAGCCGTGCTTCGCCGTCGGTGGCATAGGTTTCCAGCCGCTTACGCAAATGCGCTGGCCCCTCGGCACCGAATGCAATCTTGGTCATGTTGAGCGGCATGATGGCTATCTGGGGGCGGCCAGTCTAGCCGACAAGGCCGCTAAACACGGCAAGCCCCAGGAATATCAAAAATCCCATCGAATCGGTAATCATCGTCACGAAAATCGAACTCGATACCGCCGGGTCCTGATCGAGCCGGTCGAGCACCACCGGGATGGCAACGCCCGAAAGCCCCGCAAGCGCGATGTTGCACAATATAGCGGTGCCGATCACGCCGCCCAATAGCCAGTTGCTGAAGATCAGGCCTG
Source organism: Sphingomonadales bacterium (assembly GCA_031420815.1). GTDB lineage: Bacteria > Pseudomonadota > Alphaproteobacteria > Sphingomonadales > Sphingomonadaceae > Sphingorhabdus_B. Next base: position 2,946 of record JANONL010000112.1, read on the forward strand.
CGCCCAGCCCGGCAATGATCGCGATGGTCGCCCCGATCAGCAAGGCCACGCGGATCTCGCGCCAGATCGACCGCATCGTGTTCGACTGGGTCAGCTGGTTGGTCGCCAGCGCGCGCACCGTGACCGCCAACGTCTGAGTGCCTGCATTGCCACCGATCGAGGCAACGATAGGCATCAATATCGCCAGCGCCACCATAGCCTCGATAGCCGCGCCAAATTGATAGATGATGAAAGACGCAACCATCGCGGTGCCCAGATTGGCAATCAGCCAACGGACGCGCGCTTTATAGCTGTCGGAAATCGGCTCGTTGATGTCGCCTTCGCCAGCACCCGATAGTCGCAGTATATCCTCGTCGGCTTCTTCCTGAATGATGTGGACGATATCATCGGCGGTGATAACACCGACCAGCCGGCCGGCTCCATCGATCACGGCGGCGGAAATAAGCGCGTATTTCTGGAATCGTAACGCAACTTCTTCCTGATCCATATCGACTGGGATCAGCGTCTGTTCGCGCTGCATCAATTCGTTGACCTGCACTTTACGCTGGCTGCGCATGATCCAGCTCAGCTTGCAGGTGCCGACCGGCTTATGCTGCGGATCGACCACGAACACTTCCCAGAAATCGGTGGTCAGGTCTTGATGATCGCGCAGATAGTCGATCAGCTGCCCGACCGTCATATGTTCGGGCACCGCAACCAGATCGCGCTGCATGATGCGGCCTGCGGTCTCTTCGGGATAGGAAAGCGCATCCTCGATGGCGGCACGGTCTTCGGGGTCGAGTTCGGCGAGGACGGCTTGCTGGTCCTCCTTTTCCATATCCTCGATAATCGCAACCGCGTCATCGGTGTCGAGCTGCCCTGCAAGGTCGGCGACCTGCGCTGCGGGCAAGGCGTCAATGATATCCTCGCGGACATAATCATTGACCTCGGCGAGCACCTCGGCGCTCATCAAATCGCCCAGCGCAATGGCGAGTTCGCCACGCCGTTCGCGCGGGGTCAGTTCGAAAAGGTCGGCGATGTCGGCTTCGTGTAGCGGCTCGACCAGACGGTGCGCTTCGGTCAGATCGCCATCCTCAACCGCATCGAGCACGCGGTTGACGAAGTCGCGGGTTAACCGGTTGTCTTCGTCGAGTGTTTCCACGATGTCATCGTGGGTCCAGTCGGGATCGGCGATTTCGCTGGTCATGTGCGGCCTCCCCTTGGGCAGATGTGCGTCGGTCGGCATTCTCCTACGCACGCCGCATTAAATTGCAATGATTTTGGCTTTCATAAGGTCACCCATTCGCCTAGGGCATCGCCCAACATCTCCAGATAGCTAAAGGACTGCATCATGGCCGACGAAACCCTTACCCTTTCCCTCGACAGCGGCGACGTTGTTATCAAGCTGCGCTCAGACCTAGCCCCCAATCATGTCACGCGTATTAAAGAGCTGGCCAGCGAAGGCTTTTACGACGGCGTGAAATTCCACCGCGTAATCCCCGGCTTCATGGCGCAGGGCGGCTGCCCCGATGGCAACGGCATGGGCGGTTCAAAAAAGCCCGACTTGCTCCAAGAATTCAATTCCGAGCCGCATGTCCGCGGCGTGTGCTCGATGGCGCGCTCCAGCAGCCCGAACAGCGCGAACAGCCAGTTCTTCATCTGCTTCGACGACGCGAGCTTCCTTGACAACCAATATACCGCATGGGGTAATGTGGTCAGCGGTATGGAACATGTCGACGCACTGCCAAAAGGCGAGCCACCTGCAAACCCCGGCGTGATCAAGAAGGCAACAGTGGGCTGAAACCCACAGAATTCTGCGCAAGTTCACAGTGAAATCGACGTCGGGGTGACGTCCGAAAATTTCGGCCATTCCTACTTTGTCATTCCCGCGAACGCGGGAATGACAATTTTGAGTGGTTGATATGGCAGTTTCACCGAACCCCTTTGTACCTTTTGCCTGCTTTACAATCATCTCATTCGACGGTGCGTTCAGCCGATAAGTGGTCAAAGTGGACACTACATATAGAAAAAGAG
>JANONL010000113.1:0-1867 GCA_031420815.1 Sphingomonadales bacterium
AGCGCACGGCCCAGCGGCGAGTTATACGAAATCCGGCCAGCCTTGGCATCGGCCTCGGTTTCGCCGACCAGCTGATAGCGCACCGGCTTGTCGTCTTCGTCCATCAACGTCACCGTTGCGCCGAATACAATCTTGTTGCCCGACAATGTCAGCGGATCGATGATCTGCGCCCGACCGATCTTGTCTTCAATGTCGCCAATCGTCGCTTCGACCTGACCCTGACGTTCCTTGGCGGCATGATATTCGGCGTTTTCCGACAAATCGCCATGCGCGCGCGCTTCTTCGATTGCGTCAACAATCGTCGGGCGCTCTTCGCGGAGGCGTTTCAGGTCGGTGGTCAGCTTTTCATAGCCTTCGGCCAACATCGGATATTTTTCAAAGCTCGCCATGAGCGTAGGTCCTAACGTCAAAAAAATCCCTACCGGCGGGGCCTTACGCTCCATCCGGCATGCAGTTCAAATATGGGGGAGAGATACTGCTCGCTCAATAATAGTCCTGAAGTGGCCGAACTTCAAGCTCCCGCTCACCAAGCGCCGCAATTGCCATTGCTGCGGCAACGCTCCCGGCGGCTGTCGTATATTGCGCGACCTTGCCGACAAGCGCCGAACGGCGGATTTCCTCGCTGTCTTTCAGGCTTTGCCAGCCTTCGGTGGTGTTGAAGATCAGCACGATTTCGCCGTCCTTAATCTTGTCGACGATATGCGGACGGCCTTGTGCAACCTTGTTGACGCGTTCGACGATGAGCCCTTGTTCAGCGAGATAATCGGCCGTCCCGCCGGTCGCGCAGACCTCAAAGCCCAAGTCGAGCACCTGTTTGACCGCAGGCAATATGACCGCCTTGTCGCTGTCCTTGACCGATACGAACACCTTGCCCGACATCGGCAGCGGCATCCCTGCCCCGATTTGTGCCTTGGCAAAGGCGGTGGCGAAATCCTTGTCGATGCCCATGACTTCGCCGGTCGATTTCATTTCGGGCGAAAGCACCGGATCAACGCCGGGGAAGCGCGCGAACGGGAATACCGCCTCCTTGACCGCGATATAGTCGATGTCGAGATTGATCGGCGGCAAATCCTTGAGCTTCTCGCCCGCCATCACCCGAGCCGCGATTTTGGCGATTGGAGCGCCGATGGCCTTGGCAACGAACGGGACGGTGCGACTTGCGCGCGGGTTGACTTCGATGAGGTAAACCTCGCCGTCCTTGACCGCGAACTGGACGTTCATCAGGCCTTTGACGCTCAACGCACGCGCCAATGCGTCCGCCTGCCGCGCGATTTCGTCGATAATGTCTTTGGGCAGGCTGTACGGCGGAATAGTGCAGGCGCTATCGCCGCTGTGGACGCCGGCTTCCTCGATATGCTGGAGGATACCCGCGACAACTACGTCTTCGCCGTCACATATCGCGTCAACATCGACCTCGATGGCGTCGCGCAAGTAACTGTCGATCAGTACGGGGGAGTCGCCCGATACGATCACTGCGGTCTGGATGTAATTCTCGAGCTGCGCCTGCGTATCGACAATTTCCATCGCGCGGCCGCCGAGCACATAAGAAGGCCGCATCAATACGGGGTAACCAATGGTGTCGGCAATCTTGATCGCCTCTTCCCGGTTGCGCGCTATACCGTTCTCGGGCTGCTTTAGGCCGAGTTTATTGACCAACGCGGCAAAGCGCTCGCGGTCTTCGGCCAGATCAATCGCGTCGGGCGAGGTGCCGAGGATCGGGATGCCCGCTTTCTCCAGCGCCTTCGCCAGATTGAGCGGCGTTTGCCCGCCAAACTGGACGATTACGCCCTTGAGCTTCCCGTTCTGCTGCTCGACATGCAGGATTTCAAGCACATCTTCGGTGGTCAGCGGCTCAAAATAGAGCCGG
>JANONL010000114.1:0-2559 GCA_031420815.1 Sphingomonadales bacterium
AGCAATCCCCGTTATCGCGCGGCCCAAAATAAGCGCATGGACATCGTGCGCGCCTTCATAGGTGTTGACCGTTTCGAGGTTCACCATGTGGCGCATCACCTGATATTCGTCGGAGATACCGTTGCCGCCGTGCATATCGCGAGCCGCGCGCGCAATATCGAGCGCTTTGCCGACATTGTTGCGCTTGACAATCGAGATCATTTCGGGTGCAAATTTGCCAGCGTCCATCAGGCGACCGACCTGCAATGACGCTTGCAGCCCCAAAGCAATGTCGGTTTGCATGTCGGCAAGCTTCTTTTGATACAGTTGGTTTGCGGCTAAAGGCTTCCCGAACTGGTGCCGGTCCAACCCATATTGGCGCGCGGCATGCATGCAGAACTCGGCCGCGCCCATTGCACCCCAACTGATTCCGTAACGCGCGCGGTTGAGGCAACCGAACGGACCTTTCAGGCCTTGGACTTCGGGCAGCAGCGCGTCTTCGCCGATTTCAACCTCGTCCATCATGATCATGCCGGTGGTCGAGGCGCGCAGCGATAATTTGCCCTCGATCTTCGGCGCGGACAGTCCCTTCATTCCTTTTTCGAGGATGAACCCGCGAATGCCGCCACCATGTGCTTCGGATTTCGCCCAAACAACGAACACATCGGCAAAGGGGGCGTTCGAAATCCAGGTTTTGGAACCAGAAATTACATAGCCGCCATCGACTTTCTTGGCAAAGGTTCGCATTCCAGCAGGGTCGGACCCCGCATCGGGTTCGGTCAAGCCAAAGCAGCCGATCAGTTTGCCGGATGCGAGACCAGGCAGATATTTGCGCCGCTGTTCCTCCGAACCATAGGCAAATATCGGGTACATCACGAGGCTCGACTGCACCGACGCCATCGAGCGATACCCCGAATCCACGCGCTCGATTTCACGCGCGATCAGGCCGTAAGCCACATAGGAAGCGCCAACGCCGCCATATTCCTCCGGAATGGTCGCGCCCAACAGGCCCATCTCGCCCATCATCGGGAACAGCTCGGGCGCGTCGCGTTCTGTCCGGTACGCCTCAATCACGCGCGGCTGCAGCTGCTCTTGCGCAAAGGCGTGCGCACTGTCGCGGATCATCCGCTCGTCACTGGTTAGCTGATCGTCGAGCCGGAAGGGATCGACCCAGTCAAATGCTGCCATTTCGGCCATGAAAGTCTCCAGTAACTGCACGAAGCTGCGTGATCTGGCCTTTAGAAGCAGGACAGGGTAACCGCAACCCTTGCTATCCCAATCTACACTTGTCATTCCCGCAAACGCGGGAATCCATGGCTTGAGATGTCAACGTAAACCGACAGTTCAGACCATGGACCCCCGATCAAGTCGGGGGTGACAAAGCGAAGGATGGATAGTGATTTTAGAACAAAACGTTGCGGGCATTTTCGAGGAGCTTGGGATTGAGGCAATTTTAGGTAACTTGAGTAGCTATTCACCCATCGACGGCAGCCAAATCGGTTCCGTCGCCCAAGCATCTGCCGCCGACATCGAAACCGCCCTTGCCCGATCCCAAACCGCGTTCCTGCAATGGCGTACCGTCCCCGCGCCCCGCCGTGGCGAACTCGTCCGGCTATTCGGCAACGCCTTGCGTGAACACAAAGACGACCTAGCCCGCCTCGTCACCATCGAATGCGGCAAGCCTTTGTCCGAAGGCTTGGGCGAGGTGCAGGAGATGATCGACATTTGCGACTTCGCGGTCGGGCTGTCGCGGCAACTGCACGGCTTGACCATCGCCAGCGAACGCCCCGGCCACCGGATGATGGAGAGCTGGCACCCTTTCGGACCAACTTTGGTAATTTCCGCATTCAACTTTCCCGTGGCGGTATGGGCGTGGAACGCGGCACTGGCTTTGGTGTGCGGTAACAGCGTGGTTTGGAAACCGTCGGAGAAAACGCCGCTGACGGCGGTTGCGGTGCAGGCGTTGTTTGAAACGGTGGCAGGTGATTTCGAGGGCGCACCGGCGGGACTGTCGCAACTGCTGCAAGGGGACTGCGAAATTGGCGCTACATTGGTCGCCGACCTGCGCATAAGGCTAATCTCGGCCACTGGCAGCACCGCAATGGGCCGGGCTGTGGGTCAAGTGGCGGCAGCGCGTTTTGCCCGGACAATCCTCGAACTGGGTGGCAATAATGCGGCGATCATCAGCGACAAGGCCGATGTCGCTTTGGCATTGCGCGGGGTGCTGTTCTCGGCATTCGGCACCAGCGGCCAGCGTTGCACCAGCTTGCGACGCCTGTTTGTGCATGACATGATTTACGACGGCTTTGTCGCCGCGCTCAAATCGGCTTCGGCGAGCATGGCGATTGGCAATCCTTTGGATAGTGGCAATCTTGCCGGGCCATTGATCGATAGCGATGCCTATGGAGGAATGGGGGCAGCGCTGAAAGAAGCCAAAGACACCGGCGCTCAAATCACCGGTGGTGACCGGATCGATGGCCCCGGCGACGGCATCTACGTTCGTCCCGCGTTGGTCGAAATGGCCAGCCATGAAGGCCCGGCTTTGCGCGAAACATTTGCGCCGATCCTCTATATCTTCCG
>JANONL010000115.1:0-2931 GCA_031420815.1 Sphingomonadales bacterium
TTCCGACGACGGCGTGTGGAACGCGCCCACCGGGACACCGTGGGGGGCATATAGTCCGGGCGGCGACGGGGTGACGCTGTGGAAGGGGTTTCAGCGGCGGCATGCGCGGGGAATGGAATTGCGGCACGTGAGTGCCGTCAAGTAGGTCCAGACGTTATTGCGCTAAGCAGGATTTTCCGAATGCGGTCGTCGAGCTATTACCGTGTCTCCGGAATTCCAGATCGCTGAAACCCGCAGAATTGCGTCTAAGGTAACACTAAGGTCACACTAAGGTCTCACCTGAAACGGGTTAGAACGAGATTGCTACCTCAGCGTTGCTCGCGTCGCGTTCGCTGATTGCAAGCCCTAACAGCGATAGGGCGGTTAACGATGATCCGCTTCCGCGGCTGACATGCGAAATCCAACATTGCAAGTGAAAGATTGGTCGCGGGTCAGTTGAACTTCCGCTTTCGACAACAATGCGGTCATTCCACCAAACCTTGGTCAACGTTGAAACCTTCCATACATTCATCAGGCGCAGATCGCCGAGTTTGTTGTGGATTCCGGTCAGTCCGCAGCGCATGAAAAAGCAAGCCCGGTATCATTCAATAGGACGCGTGCCATCGACAGGGGAAATTAGCGCCGTAGTTGAGCGCGGACGATCAGCGGCAAACCGGCCAGTGCGAGATGCCGGATCGGTTGCCACATCGCCGCCAAGGCTAGGGTCACCGCGCCCGAAAGTATCAATGACATCGCAAACAGATCAAGGCCAAGTGCCGAATGCAAGGCTAGCATCACGAAAAGAGATCCGATCAGAGCCATGCTCAAACGATCAAGCAGGATCGCATAGGTTAGATAAGTCAGAAAAATGATCATCGCGATGCAGCTTGCCGCAGGCGAGATCGTCGTGATCTGCTCGATGGATGTCGGGATCGAGGGTGCTGGATGCGCGAAGGTCTGATAGAGCAGGAAAAACTGACCTGCGATGGTAATGCCGCCCACGCCATGAAGCCAGAATGCGACATCGGACCTCATGGTTTCACGATAGACATCGCTCATGTCGTGCCAGCATGCCAGCGCCAGGGCCAAAATCGCGAAAACTGTCGGCCAGATGACGAAATTCCACGTTGAAGGCGACTGGACGATTATGGTCACGAGCTCGCCACCGAGTATAAGGATTATCACCATGAACGTAGCGAGTGCGAGGGGCAGGCGATAAACCAACCAGAAAGCACCGGCAGCGATTGCCGCCCCGCCGCATACGATGGCGGAATGCCATGGTTCGACTGGCGCGCCCGAAGCAATTCCGGGGTTGAACGAGGCCGCAAGCCCTAGCAACATGTCCGCCATGCCGAAAACAGAGCCAGCCAGAAGCACCGCGAGCGGAATGCCTTCGCCGCGTCGTTGGAAGTGCGCGGACAGCGTAAAGGCAATCGCTGCGACGAGTAGGCCGGCAAACGATGCGATCATGCTTCTGGCGACGATCATCAGGCCTGTCAGAAGAACCAGAAGGCCCACCGCAGTGAGGATCGACTTGCCGGTGTACGAAAATCGAACGTCGGACGCTTCATCTCGGCTTGGCGGATGACTTGTTGGGTTGTACAGATGTCTCATTACGCGCACGGCTGCTGCAGCGGATATCCCGCTGGCCTTGGTGGCCGCTTCCAGATCACGCTTTTCATACTGTCGGGGCACAGCCTGCTCCTCATCCAAGTGCAGCGATCGATACCATTCAATTAAAATTTTTTCTCACTCGCGAATTGGTGCCACGAGCGTCGCGAATTGCGCTTATCCTCTCAGCGCGTACAGACTTGCAAGCTAATGCGCTTGGAAGGTGAGCGGTGCCTTTCGTTAGCCGATCAAGTCCGCATAGTGATAGCAAGCTTTGACATCGGTCGTAAATTTCTATTAGCCTGATATAGATTTATTGATCTCGTTAACAGTATCATCGACTATTTTCTGTTCAGTATTTTTACCGTACTGTTCTTTTTTCCGACCTATCTGTTCCAATTCTTGTAGAAGTGTAAGTGAAACAGTCTCGTTTTTCATAAATGTGCATATTTTTTCTAGATCGTTTTGGTCTATAGTAGAATTTATATCTATCTGTGTTTGATCCCATTCCGATTGTTTTCGCTCTATAATACTTGCTACTGTTTGTTCGTCTTTTTCTTTGAACTTCCTTCCGACGCCATCGTCTTTTAGCGCAAGCCTAGACACGATGTTAAGATTTTGATCAATAGCTTCCGCAACTTTTGCTCGGAATATGGCTGACTGGTTTTCGCACTCTGCTACGGCCTTTGCGGTGCAATCTCGCGGACAGGGTCCACATCCTGTGAGACAGAGACATAGAATGGAGAGAGCAATCGGTCTTTTCATTTATTTGGTCTAGAGGGGAGTTGCTAACGGAACGTAAAACGGCATTTTTACACGACAGTCCAACGAGACGCCAAGGGTGCAGATAAACACTCAACGAATGGCAGCTTTGCCAGTTTTCGCATTGAAAGCTGCCATTCCGGACTCCCCAACAAATCAGACACAACCTATCCCACCAAATTCCCCGCCGCCACTTCCCAGAAATGCATCATCCCCGCGCAGAAACTGGAGGGCACATAGACGTCACAGCACTCGTCGCTCACCACATGGAGGCGGACGGCGACGTGGTCGATGATGGTGGCGGCGCTGCAACCGACTGCAAATGCTGCTGCTTCTGCGTCGAATACACCGCCTTCCATCAGAAGGGTGCGCCAGCCGTCACCCGATATCCGCACGCGGACGATGCCGCCGCCGATGGCGGTTATTGCGCCGTCTTCACCGAGGATTGCGGGCAGGGCGGCGGCATCGCCTTCGACCAGCCAGACGGTGGGTTCGTAGCGGATCAGGCGCAGGGTGTCGGTCCCGCCCGAGCGGCCCAGTGGCGGGAGCGCGAAGCCCGTGGCTGCTTCAAACCGTTTG
>JANONL010000116.1:0-2515 GCA_031420815.1 Sphingomonadales bacterium
CACCTTTTTACGCAACCACTCGACATATTCGGGCGTTGGCGGGGCTTCTGCGGCGATATATTCGCGCATGGTTTCGCGTAGTATCTGCGCGGCGGTGCGGTCGTTGTCTTTGGCGGCGGCGGTGAAGGCGGCTTTCAGGTCTTCATCAACGCGGAAGGTGAAGGTGGATTCGGACATTGTGGGCGCCTTGGTTGTGTTTGTTGCGATGTGCTTTGTAACACATATTGATCGGTTTTGCAACTTCGCGCCCTTCGCGTTCTTCGCGTGAAACAGAATTAGTTCAGGCGAAGAACGCGAAGAGGTTTTGAGCTAACCTCTCTATCCCGTTCGTGTCGAGCCCAGTCGAGACACCGTTAGGTTGGGCGTGCCTTATTGGTGTCTCGTCTGGCCTTTGGCCAAGTGTACCCTGAGCGGCTGCAAGCCAGCCGAAGGGCTCGACACGAACGGATCGGGTTTTGTGGTTTGCAAAAATTGCTGTCCTACAGACCCCGACCCTGCCTAATCACCCAGTCCTCAATTGCCAAAAGGAGGACAGGCATGACGAAGAAAACGAATGAGAAGCGCAAGGCGGCCTTCTTCACCGCGCTTGCCGAAACCGGGAACCAGACGATCTCTGCCGAACGGGCGCGGGTTTCGCGGTCTTGGGTGGTGCAGTGGCAGGCGCGCGATCCGGCTTTTCGGGCGGAGATGGATGTCTGTATCGCCGGTGCTGCGGCGCGGCTGGCGGCGGCTTCCTCGCAAGGACCGGACGAGGGCTGGGCCGACATCGACGGTGAAGAACTGGTTTTGCGCGGGGTCAACAACCGGCTGGTGCAGGTGGCGCGGGCACGGCTCGGGCAATGGACGCCGCGGGTCGAGGCGCGGTTCCTGCGGACGCTGGCGGCGACGTGTAATGTGACCGCTGCTTGCAAGGCGGTGGGGTTGTCCACCGCCTCGGCCTATTCGCGGCGGCGCAGGTGGCCGAGCTTTGAAAAACGGTGGGACGAGGCGATCGAGATCGGTTATGCGCGGCTGGAGATGGCGTTGCTTGAAAATGGCTGCAACACGCTCGAAGCGGTGGAGGTCGAACCCGATGCGCCGATGCCGCCGATGACGGTCGATCAGGCGATTCAGGTTATGGGGCTGCACCGGCGGCAGGTGAAACGCCAGGGCAGGGGGCCGCAGCGCTTTTACCGCATCCCCGAATTGTCAGAGGTGCAGGACGACATCAAGCGCAAGGTTGCTGCGATCATTCGCGCGCGCGGGATGAACGACAAGCCGCCGCCCGATTTCATGGCGGATGAGGGTGAATAAGACGCGCAGTTCATCGCCGATACAGGCTTTGCGCGCCACATTCGACGCTGCTTTATCCTGACCTGCACCAAAACTCTTGGCGGCGGCCATAAGAGTATCTAAGGACATTCCCATGAATAGAAAAATCCTCGTTCCCGTCGCCCTTTTGCTGTCGACTTCCCTGCTTTCCGGTTGCGGTGTCCTCGGCGGTGGCGGGGCCAAGCCCGGTAGCAATACCCGCTATGTCGCGCGCGATGTGAACACGCTGTATAATGCCGCGAAAGACAAGCTCGATAACAAGCAATATGAGGTTGCAGCGGCGTTGTTCGACGAGGTCGAGCGCCAGCATCCTTATTCGCCGTGGGCGCGGCGGGCGCAGCTGATGAGCGCGTTCAGTTACTACATGGCGATGAAATATAACGAATCGGTGTCGGCTTCGCGGCGGTTCCTGTCGATTCACCCCGGTAACAAGGACGCGCCTTATGCGTATTACCTGATCGGGCTGTCGTATTACGAGCAGATCAGCGACGTGACCCGCGACCAGAAGATTACGCAGCAGGCGCTGGCCGCACTGGGCGAGGTGCAGCGGCGCTATCCCAATACGCGCTATGCGTCCGACGCCGGGTTGAAGATCGACCTGGTGAACGACCATCTGGCGGGCAAGGAAATGGAGATCGGCCGGTTTTACGAGCGCCGTGCGCTGTGGCTGGCCGCGTCTTTGCGGTTCCGCGAAGTGGTCGACAAATATGACACCACGACGCATGCGCCCGAAGCTTTGTTCCGCCTGACCGAAAGCTATCTGGCGATGGGTGTGCCCGAAGAAGCTAAGAAATCCGCGGCAGTTCTGGGTGCCAACTATCCGGGCAGCAAATGGTACGAGCGCGCCTACGAATTGATGCAGAAACACGCACCAGCCGCCTGATGCGATGCTGACGGGCCGCAAATGTTAACCGGGCTGGCGATCCGCGATGTGGTGCTGATCGAGGCGCTCGACCTTGAATTTGCAGGCGGATTGGGTGTGCTGACCGGCGAGACCGGGGCGGGAAAATCGATATTGCTGGATGCGCTGGGGCTGGCGCTGGGCGCGCGGGCCGATAGCGGTCTGGTGCGCGCCGGGTCCGACCGGGCGCAAGTGACCGCGAGTTTCGATGCGCCGGCCAATGTCATGGCGCTGCTCGCCAATAATGACATCGAGATGGACGCAGGCGAGCCGTTGCTGATCCGGCGTTCGGTCAAGGCCGAT